>DATEKY010000932.1:0-15055 GCA_035277225.1 Xanthobacteraceae bacterium | reverse complement strand
GCCGGGTTGCATGCTGCATGCAATGCAATCCCCGCCGATTTCACGAAGTCCGGACAGAGTAGAGTTTTGAGATGGGCGACATCGTCAATCTGCGGAAATTCCGCAAGCAAGCCAGACAGCGGGAGGACGCCGAGCACGCCGCCGCCAACCGGATCGTCCATGGGCGCTCCAAGGCGGAGCGCGATATGGACGAAAAGCGCACCAACAAGCTGAATCGGCATCTGGACGCGCACAAGATCGACTCGGGAGACGTCTGATGAAATCGCCAGTAGTCAAACGCTCGATCGTCATCACCGGGCACAAGACCAGTGTCAGCCTCGAGGACGCGTTCTGGACCGGGCTGAAGGATATCGCGACGTCCCGCAACATGACGCTGTCGGAACTCGTCGCCTCGATCGATGGAGATCGCCGTCAGGGCAACCTGTCGTCGGCGATCAGGCTGTTCGTGCTGGATCACTATCGCGCGCTCGCCGGCAGCGCCGGGGCACGCGAGGCCGAAGCGCGCGCATCCGGCGGGACGCGGCCCGCCCTGTCAGCGCTGCACGCCGAATAGAATATCGAGCGCCGAGCGCGGTGGAGGCGGAGCCGCCTGCGGCTGCCCGCCTCTCGCGGCTGCCTCTCCGGCCGGACGCGGCGCCTGCGTCGATTTTCCTGCTCCCGGCGAGGGCCCGATATTCAACGGCGGCGGCAGCGCCGGAGCGCGATCGGCCCCGGGCGGCGGACGCATTTGCGGCGTCGGACGCGGACGCGTCTGGCGTTCCGGTGTGACGATCGGCGCCGGCGCGGCCTCTTCAGCCTGCGGCGCCGGCAACGCGGCCGGGACCGGCGTCGGCGCGGATCGTGCGGCTGCCTCGCGCCGTTCCGCCTCTTTGCGTTCGGCTTCCTTGCGCTCCGCTTCGCGGCGCTCGGCGTCCTTTCGTTCCGCTTCGCGGCGTTCGGCTTCACGGCGTTCGGCTTCGCGGCGCTCGGCTTCGATGATGTCGAGCTGCCGCGATTGCCGTTCCACCGAACGCAGCATCAGCAAAGCCGACAGCGCGGAGGCATCGACGGTGCGCTTCGGCGCGCTCGCCGGACCTTTCAGCAGGACCATGATCTCCGGCCGCGTCGTCGTCGCGCCTTCGGCGATCGACGGCCCGGACAGCGTGAGCCGCGCATCGAGCGATGCGTCGGCGAGGTCGGCGCTCGCCGCAATGAGCAGGTCCGCGCCCTGCCCCTGCGCCCTGGTCGGGCTGAGGCGCGCCTGTCCGGCGATCAGCGTGAACGGCGCATCGAGCAACGGGATCGCAAGCGCGCCGCCGTCGAGCACGGTCGCGACGATGTCGCGGATTCGTCCCGCATCCACCGCGGCGCTGTTATCGGCCGCGCGGATCGCCGCGTTGAACGCTTTCGGATCGAGCCCGGCGAGCTGCGCGTCCTCCAGCGTGACCACGCCCGCACCCTTGAGCGAGCCGAGCAGCGATGCCGCGCTCAACCCACTGCCCTCGAACTCCGCCCGCAGCCCGATCCGTCCGGCGATGACCGGCCGGCCGTCGCTCGGCAGCACCGCGCCCGCGTCGGCATTCAATAGCGCGAACCTGCCGCGCGCCTCGAGCCCGTCGGCGCCGCGGCGCAGCGCGAGTTGCCCGCTCGCCCGTCCCCCCGCGAGCGTTCCCTCGACCTCGTCGATCGCAACCTCGCCGTTGCCGAGCCGCAGCGCGCCGCGCACCTGGCGCGCGATCAGCGTCGGCGTCAGCGCGGCGCGTGCCGCGGAGAAATCCACCCGGCCGGACAGATCGCCGAACGCGTTGTCGCCGAACGGCTCGCTGCTCCACGCGGGCGCGTCGCCGCGCGGCTTCGGCATGCCGGACGCAATCGCGAGCAGCGCCATCACGTCGGCCGAGTCGGTGTCGATCTGCCCCTCGATGCGCTGCAAGCCGGTCAGCTTGAGCTTGCCGCGCACCGGCGCGCCGCCGATCGAACCGGTGATGCCCTCGAGCGCCACATCGTTCGCCGTTGCGTTCAGCTTCGCGCGCAACGCGACCGGCAACAGCGCGCTCGTGCGCGCCGCTGCTCCTCTCCGCAGCGGGCTGACGTCGGCCGCCTGCAAGGTGAGATCGAGCGCCGCCGCAACGCCGTTCGCGCTGAACAGCCGCGCCGTGCCTTTGGCGCCCGCCGCAAGCCCGCCCGCCGTGAGCCGCGCGTCGAGCTGCGCATCGGCGCCGCTTCGTCCGCGCAGCGTCACGCTGAGCGATCCCGCGCGCTTGTCCACCGTGATGGCGCGGTCGAGGCCTGCGAGCGCGATCAGCGCGGTGCCGTCCGTCGCCGCGAAATGCGCATCGAGCTGGTAGTCGGGAAAGAGCAACGCCGCGACGTCGCCGCCCGCCTCCGCACCCAGCTTTACGCGCAGCGCGCCTGCGGTGCCGTCGAGCGCGAGCTTCACCCTGCTTCGACCCGCCGGCTGCGAGGGCGAGGCCGGTTCGATGCCGAGCGTCGCCTGCGTCTTGAGCGGCGTGATCCTGCCTGCCGCCTGCCGCAACGGCTCGGCCGCCTGCGGGAAATACTTGTCGAGCACCGCAATCGTGCCGTCGAGCCCGCGCGCATCGACATCGAACGTTACGGTGCCGCGCGGCGCGTCGAGCGCGCCTTCCATGCGGCCGTTGAGGTTGAATGCCGCATCCGCAAGATCGGCGATGCGAACCTTGTCGAAGGTCAGCCCTTCGGGGTCGAGCTTCAGCGTGCCGCTGATCCCTTTCACGTCGATGCCGGCGACGGTCGCGCGGCCGATGTCCATGCCGAGCGAGCCCGCGCGCGGGCGCTCGAACGCGGTCCCCTCGAGCGCGGCGCGGCCGAACGCGAGCACGCCGTCGACGTCAAGCTCGGCGGCCTTCAGCTCGGCGTCGACGCGCGGCGGCTTGCCGCCGATTGCGCCCGCATAGGCAAGGCGTCCTTCGATGGTCTTGCGATCGAACTCGAACTTGAGCCGCTCGACCGAGAACTGCTGCGGGCCGATGGCGAGCTCGCCGCTCGCGCGCAACATGCCGGGCTGCGCCTGCGCGCCTTCGCTGCGGCCTTCGAGCCAGGCGAGGAATGCGCGCGGATTGCTGGCCTCGATCTGCGCCGGTCCCGTGAACGTCACGCCTTCGGCGCTGCGCGCAACGCTGCCGCCAAGGCGCACCTGCGCGAAGCCGGGCGCGCGAAACTCCAGCGTCTCGACCTCCCACTCGTCGCCGTCGAGCCGCAGGTCTCCGCGCACGGTTTGCAGCGTGCCGGCCGCGAGCGTCACCGCGTCGATGCCGATCCCGAGCTTCACCGGGAACGGCGGCCGGTACGACGTCGTCAACGGCTCGATGAACGCCTTCAGCGCCGCGAGCGGCAGGCGCCCCGTCGCCTCGGGCAATCCGAGCGAGCGGTCGAGATCGACCTGCCGCGCCGACAGCACGCCCTCGAAGCGCGGAGTCTTGCCGAAACGCAATTCGGCCGTGCCGGTGAGGCGGATCGCGCGCTCGTCCGGGCCGTACTGGTATTCGAGTTGCTCGAACAGCGCCTGCGCCGGCGAAGCCTTCACCTTGGCGTTCGCGCGCCACGGCACCGCGACCTGGCCGCGGCCTTCCGCACGCCCGACCGCGGCGGGACGCGAGAGCGCGAGCGTCCCCTCGAAACGCGGCGCGCCGTCCTCGAGCCGGACCGCACCTTCCGTCTCGATCGCGAGCGGATGATCGGCCGGGTCGATGCCGAGCCTCACTTTGAGTGCGCCATCGTCGCTGAGGCGGCTCGCGCTGGCGCGATAGCTGTAGCGCTCACCGTTCGAGATAAAGCCGCCCTCGCCTTTCGCCGGACCGAGCAGCGAGCGCACCTCGCCCTTGAACCAGAAGCCCTGCAGCGCGGCCTGTGTGGCGCTCGCGCCGTCCGACAGGCTCAGGCGCCCGTCCTCGATCTCGACCTTCTCGACCTGGAAACGATCCGGCTCGAAACCGAGCTTCGCCATGCGCCAGTCAAGCTTGCCGTTGGCGCCGACGCCGAGCGACAGGTCCGGGCCGGCGATGCGCAATTCGGAGGCACGGACCTCGCCCCGCACCAGCGCGCCGAGCGCCAGTTCGACGTGCAATTCGCGCGCGCGCGCCTGCGGCTGTACGGCCGCTCCGACCTCGATCTGTCCAAGCGTGAGCGCGGGTGTCGGCAGCAGGCGCAGGTCGATCGCGCCGCCGATGCGTACCGGCTGCCCGACCAGCTTGGACGCCTCGGCCTCGAAGTAGGCCCGGTGTTGCGTCCAGTCGACGAAATGCGGCCCGACCAGCGCTGCGACCAGCGCCAGTATGATCGCAACCGAGATCCCGAGCAGGGTTGTCTGCAAAGCGTGCTCCGAGCCCCTTCAGTCCTTTTCGCCAGGACCCAAGCCCCTAACGCCCGACCCGATTCAGACTCTAGCCGAATTATGGCGGCGAATATATGTCGCCTACGGATAACTTCATCAAAATGCGACGATTTTTCCGGGATTCATGAGGTCCTGCGGATCGAGCGCGTGCTTCACGGCGCGCATCGCGGCGAGTGCCTCGCCGTGCTCGGCTTTGAGGTATTTCATCTTGCCCTGCCCGACGCCGTGCTCGCCGGTGCAGGTTCCCTCCATCGCGAGCGCGCGTTCGACCAGACGCTCGCTGAAGGCCTTGGCGGCCGCGACCTCGGCCGGGTTCTCCATGTCGATCATGGGCGACACATGGAAGTTGCCGTCGCCCACGTGACCGACGATCGGCGCGATCAGCTTGCTCGCCGCGATGTCCTTCTGGGTCTCGAGCACGCATTCGGCGAGCCGCGACAGCGGCACGCACACGTCGGTCGCGAAGGCCTTCGCGCCGGGACGCATGCCGACGACGGCCCAGTAGGCGTCATGGCGCGCCTGCCACAGCCTGGTGCGCTCCTCGGTGTTGGTCGTCCAGGTGAACGGACCGCCGCCGAGATCCGCCGAAATCTCGCCGAAGCGCTCCGACTGTTCGGCGACGCCCGCCGTCGTGCCGTGGAATTCGAGAAACAGCAGCGGCGTCTCCGGCAGGCTCAGCTTCGAGTAGGCGTTGCAGGCCTTGACCTGCAATTCGTCGAACAATTCGATGCGCGCCACCGGAATGCCCGACTGGATGGTCGCGATCGCGGCGTTGCAGGCGGCCTCGACCGAGGGAAACGGACAGATGCCGCCCGAGATCGCTTCCGGAATTCCGTGCAGCTTCACCGTCACCTCGGTGATGACGCCGAGCGTGCCTTCCGAGCCGACGAACAGGCGCGTGAGGTCGTAGCCCGCCGACGATTTCTTCGCGCGGCGTGAGGTCGCGATCGTCTCGCCGTTCGCCAGCACGACTTTGAGCGCGAGCACGTTGTCCTTCATCGTGCCGTAGCGCACCGCGTTGGTGCCCGAGGCGCGCGTCGCCGCCATGCCGCCGATCGAGGCATCCGCGCCCGGATCGATCGGGAAGAACAGGCCCTGGTCGCGCAGATATTCGTTGAGCTGCTTGCGCGTCACGCCGGGTTCGACCACGCAATCGAGATCCTCGGCGTGGACCGCCAGAACGCGGTTCATGTCGCGGAAGTCGAGCGTGACGCCGCCGAACGGCGCATTGATGTGGCCTTCGAGCGACGTTCCGGTGCCGAACGGGATCACCGGCACCCTGTGCTGCACGCAGATGCGCACCGCCTCCTGCACATCGCCGGTCGATTGCGGAAACACCACCGCATCCGGCGGCTGGTTCTCGATCCAGGTCAGCGAGTTGCCGTGCTGCTCGCGCACCGCCTGCGAGGTGACGAGCCGGTTGCCGAACGCCGCCGCGAGCGCACCGATGGCCGCCTCGACCCCCTGCTGATTTCGTGTGCCCGTCTGTTCCGCCGCCAGCGCCATCGTGATCCTGCCCATTCGTTGCCGGGCCACCCTATCAGAGGGCAAGCGGGCGCCGCAAAGGCGCAGCGCACGTCTGCGCCAGGCGCGGCGTTGCGCGCTTTGACAGCCGCCGGATTTGTTCCGATATGCTGCTCGCGTGCCGAACAGGCACCCCGAGCGAGGCGCAGAGCGTGCGGTTGCACTTTGAAGATTGTGTGCTCGACATCGACCGGCGCGAGCTGAGCCGGGGCTCCGGGACGATCGACGTCGAGCCGCAGGTGTTCGACGTGCTGGTCTATCTGGTGCAGAACCGCCAGCGGATGGTCACCAAGGACGACCTGATCGAGGCGGTCTGGCACGGCCGGATCGTGAGCGAGTCGACCTTGACCAGCCGCATCAACGCGGCGCGCAAGGCGATCGGCGACGACGGCGCCGCGCAGCGGCTGATCCGCACCATATCGCGCAAGGGACTGCGCTTCGTCGGCGAGGTCAGCATCGCCGACGAGACGGCCAAGCCCGCGCCGCCGGCGCAGGCCGAGGCGCCGCACGCCGCCCCCTCACCGCGCGATCCGCCGGCGATCGCGGTGCTGCCGTTTTCCAACATGAGCGGCGACCCGGAGCAGGAGTATTTCTCCGACGGCATCAGCGAGGACATCATCACGGCGCTGTCGAAGCTGCGCTGGTTCTTCGTCATCGCGCGCAACTCGTCGTTCATCTACAAGGGCAAGTCGGTGAACCTGAAGCAGGTCGCCGACGAACTCGGCGTGCGCTACGTGCTCGAAGGCAGCGTGCGCAAGGTCGGCGACCGCGTGCGCATCACGGCGCAGCTCAACGACGCCACCACCAACAGCCATCTGTGGGCCGAGCGCTACGACCGCGCCCTCGCCGACGTGTTCGCCGTGCAGGACGAGATCACCGAGGCGATCGTGGCGGCAATCGAACCGCAGCTTTACGCCGCCGAGAATTTCCGCGCGCAGCGCAAGCCGCCGGACAGCATGGACGCCTGGGACCTGGTGATGCGCGCGCTGTCGCACTACTGGCGCGTCACACGGCAGGATCACTTCGTGGCGCAAGCCCTGCTGGAGAAGGCGATCGCGATCGACCCGAACTACGGCCAGGCGCTCGGCGTGCTCGCCACCAGCTACATCTTCACGGCGCACATGGGCTGGATGGAGATGACGGCGGCCGTGCCGCTCGCCGAACGCGCCGCGCTGGCGGCGGCCCGTCAAGACAGCGACGATCCGTGGGCGCACAATGCGCTCGGCCACGTCTATCTGTTCGCCCGTCGTTTCGATGACTCGCTGAAGGAATTCGAGCTGGCGCTGCGACTCAATCCGAGCTTTGCACTTGCGCAGGGTTATTACGGCTCGACGCTCTGTTATTGCGGGCGCTGGGAGGACGCCGACGCTGCCGCGAACCGCGCGCTGCGGCTCAGCCCGCGCGGTCCGTATTCGCCGGTCTACCTGGGGATTGCCGCCTTCGCCCAATTCCTCGGCCGTAACTACGACGCCGCGATGCAGTTGTGCCGCGACGCCTTGCGCGAACGCGCGGACTTCGTCGGCGCGCACCGCGCACTCACTGCGGCGGCCGGCATGGCGGGACAGAGCGACGTCGCGCGCGCCGCCCTGGTCGAGTGCCGCCGCGCGCAGCCCAATATCTCGCTTGCCTGGCTCGCCGCCGTCATGCCTTTTCGCCACGACGCCGATCGCGAGCACTATCTCGAAGGATTCCGCCGCGCCGGGCTGGAATAGGAAAGCGGCACGCTGCGGCCGACCGCAGCGCGCCGTCTGTCTTGCCTCGGTTTCAGCCGGCCGCAGATTCCCGCTTCGCCACCACGGACGACGATCCGCGGCCGGGCTTCGGGATCAGCATCCCGACGCAGAGGCATGCTCGACGTCGGGTGCGACTTTGAGTGTGTCGCCGGGCCTTGATTCGCCTTGATATGGGTCGCATAGCGGACGCGTTCGTGGGGCACCGGCTGTGCAATTTCTGTTTGACGATCTCATCCTCGACATCGACCGGCGCGAGCTCAGCCGTGGCTCCGGGACGATCGACGTCGAACCGCAGGTGTTCGACCTGCTGGTCTATCTGGTGGAGAACCGCGAGCGGGTGGTCACCAAGGACGATCTGATCGAGGCGGTCTGGCACGGGCGGATCGTGACGGAGTCGACCTTGACCAGCCGCATCAACGCGGCGCGCAAGGCGATCGGCGACGACGGCACCGCGCAGCGGCTGATCCGCACGATCCCGCGCAAGGGGCTGCGCTTCGTCGGCGAAGTGCGGCAAGCGGCGGTGGCCGCCGCCCCGCCCGCCGCAAAGGAAGCGCGCGCGACACCGTGGAGCGAACCGCCACACGGCGACCCGCCGGCGATCGCGGTGCTTCCCTTTACCAACATGAGCGGCGATCCGGAGCAGGAGTATTTCTCCGACGGCATCAGCGAGGACATCATCACGGCGCTCTCGAAGCTGCGCTGGTTCTTCGTCATCGCGCGCAATTCGTCGTTCATGTACAAGGGCAAGTCGGTCGACCTGAAGCAGGTCGCCGCGGATCTCGGCGTGCGCTACGTGCTCGAAGGCAGCGTGCGCAAGGTCGGCGACCGGGTGCGCATCACGGCGCAGCTCAACGACGCCGACACCAACGGTCATCTGTGGGCCGAACGCTACGATCGCGGCCTCGCCGACGTGTTCGCCGTGCAGGACGAGATCACCGAGGCGATCGTGGCGGCGATCGAGCCGCAGCTTTACGCCGCCGAAAGCTTCCGCGCCCAGCGCAAGCCGCCGGACAGCATGGATGCGTGGGACCTGGTGATGCGCGCGCTTACGCACTACTGGCGCGTCACGCGGCAGGATCACGTCGTCGCGCAGGCGCTGCTCGAGAAGGCGATCGCGATCGATCCCAACTATGGCCAGGCCCTCGGCGTGCTCGCCACCAGCTACATGTTTACGGCGCATATGGGCTGGATGGAGATGACGGCCGCCATACCCCTGGCTGAGCGTGCCGCGCTGGCAGCAAGCCGCCACGACAGCGAGGATCCGTGGGCACACAATGCGCTCGGCCACGTCTATCTGTTCGCGCATCGTTTCGACGACTCGCTCAAGGAGTTCGAGCTTGCGCTGCGGCTCAATCCGAGCTTCGCGCTGGCGCAGGGCTATTACGCCCTCTCGCTGTCCTATAGCGGGCGCTGGGAAGACGCCGACGCCGCCGCAAGCCGCGCGTTGCGCCTGAGCCCGCGCGGTCCGTATTCGCCGGTCTACCTCGGGATTGCGGCCTACGCGCAGTTCATGGGCCGCCACTACGATGCCGCGATTCAGCTCTGCCGCGATGCGCTGCGTGAACGCGCCGACTTCGTCGGCGCGCATCGCGTGCTGACCGCCGCAGCCGGCATGGCGGGGCAAGCGGACGTTGCGCGTGCCGCCCTGGCCGAGTGCCGCCGCGCGCAGCCCAACATTTCGCTCGCCTGGATCGCCGCCCACATGCCGATCCGCCATGAGGCCGAGCGCGCGCACTATATCGAGGGATTCCGCCGCGCCGGGCTTAAATGAAATGCGCCGCGGGCAAAAGCCGCGGCGCATTGCACACCGTTCCGACGCTCAGGCGGTCGTCGATTCCCGTTTCGGCATCTCGGCCGCGCCGCGTCCGGGCTTGGGGACCAGCATCCCGACCCGCTCGCGATAGTTGCGGTACTCGTCGCCGAACTCGGCCACCAGATCGCGCTCCTCCAGCATGATGCCGACGAAGATGTACGCGGTGGTCACGGCGGCGAACAGGGCGTGGCCGAGCGTCATCACAGGTGCCGCCCAGAACGCGATGATGAAGCCGAGATAGATCGGATGGCGCACCAGCTTGTAGAGCATCGGGGTCTTGAAGCGCATCTCGCCCATCTGGCGGCCGAGCAGATTGTTGACCACCTGATGCAGGCCGAACAGCTCGAAGTGGTTGATCATGAACGTGCTCGAGAGCACGATCACCCAGCCGAACAGCGACAGGCCGGTGAGCGCCATCGCCACGGTCGGATCGGTGACCTGCCAGACCACCGTCGGGATCGGCCGCCACTGCCACAGCAGCAGGATCAGCGCGAGCGTCGCGAACAGCACGTAGGTGCTGCGCTCGATCGCCGGCGGCACGAATTGCGTCCACCAGCGCTTGAAACCCTTGCGCGCCATGACGCTGTGCTGGACTGCGAACAGCGACATCAGCAGCAGATTGACGATGAGCGCCTCGGTGACCGGAACGACGAGACCCGTGTCGATGGTCTTCGGCACCGGCAGGCCGGTGACGAAGCCGATGGCGAACAGGAACGCTCCCAGGAACAGAAGGTAGGCGGCAGTACCGTAGAGAAAGGCGAGGAATCGGGCCATTGCGGCCTCCATCGGTTTCCAAGCGGAGGACTGTGGCTGCTGCTTTGCCGCTTGAGACCCAAAGCAGGCCGGCTTTCGAATTCAGGCGGCCATGCGCGAGGCCCAGGCGTTGGCCTGCGCGATGTGCGCAACGATCAATGCGTTGACCTCGGCGGCATGGGTGAGCGGGCCCATGTGGCCGGCGGCGGCGACGACGGAGCCCTGCGCGTGGCGCATCAGCGATTGCAGCAGGGCGGCGATCAGCCGCGTCGGCGCCGGCGCGTGCTCGCCGCGCATGACGAGTGTCGGGCAGGTGAGCCGCGCATAGGCGCTCGCGGGTGTCGGTTCGCGGAGCAAGGCGGTGAAATCGAGCGGCGCCTTCGGCGTCCAGCGGATCAGCCCGTCCTGCATCGCAGGGCGCAACGCATCCCATGCGCCCGGCCCATTCCAGTAGTCGACGAATGTCGCCGCCGCGCTGCGGTAGTCCCCGGCGACGACGCCGGTTGCGACCGCGTAGGCAATGGCCTTGATCTCGGCGAAGGCGGCAGCGGCGTGCCGGAACTGCCCGAGCAGATGAAACGCCGAGGGCTCGTAGAGCGTGAGGCTCGCGATCCGGCCGGGACGCGCGAGCGCGACATGCAGCGCGACGCCGCCGCCGTAGGAGTGGCCGACCAGGTGGACCGGACGATCGGTGCCGTCGATCAGCGCAATGGTGCGCGCAGCTTCATCGGCGAGCGAGAAGGCATGGTCACCGGTCCAGGGGCCGGTGCTGTCGCAGCCATAGTGCTCGGGCGCGACTACGTCGCATGTCGCGCCGAGCGCCTCGGCGAGCCGGCGCCATTGCGCTGCGCCGGCACCGGAACAGTGCAGCGCGATCACAAGCTCGCGCGCGGTGTTGCTTGTTCCTGTGCGGATCATGGCTCGCTTCCTTCTGCCGACGCATCGCTCAGCGCGTGAGGCCGATGCCGGTCTGCGCGGTGTTCACGCCGTGTCCTGCCGTGCCGTCGCGCGGCGCGATCGCGTACAGCGCGGCGAGCACGAGGGCTGCGGCGGCGAGCGACTTGCCCGCGCTCCTGAAGAAGCCCGTTGTGACGACACGGCGCTCCATCAGGCCTTTCTGGCGATAGAAATCGATGTCGATCGAGCCATCGATGCGGCGGCGGATGCCCTGCTGCGCGGCCATGCTGTTCTCCATCTCGGTGCGACCGCGACATCGCGATCGGCGTGGATGGAAGATGGCGGCAACCGGCCGCGGAGACTTTGCGAGCGACTTGATTTGTTCGTTAGATTGCCTTGATTATTCCGCTAGAGCCGGCGGGTATCCGGGTGCGGGGCGGCCGTGCAATTCCTTTTCGGCGACTATTCGCTCGACGTCGGCCGGCGCGAACTGCGGCGCGGCCAGCACCTTGTTGAAGTCGAGCCGCAAGTCTTTGATCTGCTTGTGTATCTGGTTCGCAACCGGGACCGGGTCGTCACCCGGGACGACATCATCGCTGCGGTCTGGGGCGGGCGCATCGTGTCGGAGTCCACACTCTCGAGCCGCATCACCGCGGTGCGCAAGGCAATCGGCGACAGCGGCGAGCAGCAGGCGCTGATCCGCACCGCCGCGCGCAAGGGCATCCGCTTCGTCGGCGAAGTGAGCGAGCGGACATCTGTTGCTGCAGCTCCTCCTGGTGCGGTTTCGCCCGCCCCCTCGCCCGCCGTTGCGCCGGCGCCGCGGCAGCAAGTGCACTTCTGCACGGCTTCCGATGGCGTCCGCATCGCCTACGCGGAGGTCGGACAGGGGCCGCCTCTGCTCAAGACCGCGAACTGGCTCAATCACCTCGAATACGACTGGGAGAGCCCGGTCTACGGCCCGCTGCTTCACGCCATCGCGGCCGACCATCGTCTGATCCGCTACGATGCGCGCGGCAACGGATTGTCCGACTGGGACGTGCAGGACATCGCGTTCGAGGCGTTCGTGAACGACCTTGAAGCGGTCGTCGAAGCCGTTGGCCTGAAGCGGTTTTCGCTGCTGGGCCTATCGCAGGGATGCGCCGTGTCGATCGCCTATGCGGTGCGCCATCCCGAGCGCGTGCACCGTCTCGTCCTGTACGGCTCGTTCGCGCGCGGCCGGAAAAAGCGCGACGCGCAGGAGGCCGCGGGGTCCGACGCGCTGGTCACGCTGATGCGTCAGGGCTGGGGCAAGGAGAACCCCGCGTTTCGGCAGCTTTTCACCTCGCTGTTCATTCCCGGCGGCACCGAGGAGCAGATGCGCTGGTTCACCGACCTGCAGCGCATTACCGCGTCGCCGGAGAACGCGGCGCGGCTGCGTCAGGCGGTCGACGAGATCGATGTCACCGACCTCCTGCCGCTGGTCAAAGTCCCGACCCTGGTGCTCCACTGCCGCAACGATGCCGTGCAGCCGTTCGACGAGGGGCGCCGCGTCGCGGCCGGGATTCCGGGCGCGCGCTTCATCGCGCTCGAGGGGCAGAACCACGTGCCGCTGCAGGGCGAGCCGGCGTGGAGCCGGCTGGTCGAGGAAATACGGGATTTTCTTCAATCTTGAGGCAGAAGAAATCGTTTCATCCTGTGGCGAATATGGCATTATTCGCGTGCCGGGATGATGTGAATGCTGGACCGCACCGACCTCGAACCGCTGTTTTTCGCGCCCTTCGTCTCCTCCGTGATGCGGGTGGAGCCGGCCTGGATCGACTACAACGGCCATCTCAACATGGCCTACTACAACGTCCTGTTCGACCGCTGCGTCGACGAGGCCTACGAGCTGCTCGGCATCGGGCTGAGCTATCTCACCACGAAAAAGCACTCGACCTTCACGGCGGAAGCGCATGTGCGCTATCTGCGCGAGATCCACGAAGGCGATCCGGTGCGCGTGACGTTCCAGCTGCTCGATTACGACACCAAGCGCGTGCACTATTTCCAGCAGCTCTTCCACGCGACCGACGGCTGGGTGTCGGCAACATCCGAAAACATGACGCTGCACGTCGACATGACGGCGAAGAAGGTCGCGCCGTTCCCCGAGAGCGTGATGCGCACCCTCTCGCGCATGAAGTGCGCCCACGCACGCCTGCCGCGCCCGGAAGCGGCGGGGCGCAGCATTGCGATGCCGGAAAAGCGTTAGTTTCCGATTGGAACAGCCGTACCCCTCGCCAAAAAGGGGGTGCGATGCCATTTTCAGGCCACAGGATTCGCCTGAAAGCTTTGCGGTGGCCGAGATTTCGCGTCAGCAGCTTGCCGGAACACCAGCGCCCGCGCCCGGCGGGATCGCGGCGCGTGCGCGCGCGCAGGTCGCGGCCCCCTATCTGGCCGGCCTCAATCCGGAGCAGCGCGCCGCGGTGGAGACGCTCGACGGGCCGGTGCTGGTGCTGGCCGGCGCCGGAACCGGCAAGACGCGTGTGCTGACGACACGCATCGCGCATATCCTTTCGCTCGGCCGTGCGCGCCCCTCCGAAATCCTCGCCGTCACCTTCACCAACAAGGCGGCGCGCGAGATGAAGACCCGCGTCGGCACGATGGTCGGCCAGGTCGTCGAGGGGATGCCGTGGCTCGGCACGTTCCATTCGATCGGGGTGAAGATCCTGCGCCGCCACGCGGAACTTGTCGGCCTCAAGTCCGACTTCACCATCCTCGACGTCGACGATCAGGTGCGGCTGCTGAAGCAATTGCTCGAAGCCGAGAACATCGACGAGAAGCGCTGGCCCGGCCGCGTGCTCGCCTCGATCATCGACGGCTGGAAGAACCGCGGGCTCACCCCCGACAAGGTGCCGCCCGGCGAGGCCGCGACCTTCGCGAATGGCCGCGGCATCGAGCTCTACAAGGCCTATCAGGCGCGGCTGAAGACGCTCAACGCCGCCGACTTCGGCGACCTGCTGATCGAGATGCTGCGCCTGTTCCGCGAGCACGCCGAAGTGCTGCGGCTCTATCAGGAGCGCTTCAAATACGTGCTGGTCGACGAATATCAGGACACCAACGTGGCGCAGTATCTGTGGCTGCGCCTGATCGGCCAGGGCTCGAAGAACATCTGCTGCGTCGGCGACGACGACCAGTCGATCTACGGCTGGCGCGGCGCCGAGGTCGACAACATCCTGCGCTTCGAGCACGACTTCCCCGGCGCGACGGTGATCCGCCTCGAGCGCAATTACCGCTCCACCGCGCACATCCTCGGCGCCGCTTCGCACCTGATCGCGCACAATGAAGGCCGCCTCGGCAAGACGCTGCGTACCGAGGACGAGCCGGGCGAGAAGGTCACGGTCACCGGCGCGTGGGATTCGGAAGAGGAAGCCCGCACCATCGGCGAGGATATCGAGACCCTGCAGCGCGAGGGGCATTCGCTCGACGAGATCGCCATCCTGGTACGCGCCTCGTTCCAGATGCGCGAGTTCGAGGATCGCTTCGTCACGCTGGGCTTGCCCTATCGCGTGATCGGCGGCCCGCGCTTCTACGAGCGCGCCGAGATCCGCGACGCGCTCGCCTATCTGCGGCTGGTCAACCAGCCGGCCGATGACCTCGCCTTCGAGCGCATCATCAACACGCCGCGGCGCGGCCTCGGTGACGCCACGCTGCAATCGCTGCAGCTCCACGCGCGCCGCGCCGGCGTGCCACTGCTGGAAGCCGCGCGCGCGCTCAGCGGAACCGAGGAACTGAAGGCGAAGCCGCGCGGCGCGCTGCGCGATCTTGTCGCGGCGTTCGACCGCTGGCGCGCGCAGAAGGACACGCTGCCGCACACCGAACTCGCCGAAATCGTGCTGGACGAGTCCGGCTATACCGAGATGTGGCAGAAGGACCGCTCGGCGGATGCGGCGGGGCGGCTCGAAAACCTGAAGGAACTCGTGCGCTCGATGGAGGAGTTCGAGAACCTCGGCGGCTTCCTCGAGCACATCT
>DATEKY010000931.1:0-3823 GCA_035277225.1 Xanthobacteraceae bacterium | reverse complement strand
GTGGGTGAGGAAGGCCGCGTCGCTTTAGCGCCGCCGCGCAAGACATGCGGACCTCATCCTGAGGCGCGAGCGCAGCGAGCCTCGAAGGATGGCCGCGCGCACGATCTCGCCCCGGACCATCCTTCGACACGCACGGCTCGCGCGGCTGTTCAACGACAATCTGAGTGACGGCCTATTTCTTCCCGTACACTTCCGCGTAAACGCCGTTCTCGATCTCGTCGGCGAGCGCGCGCCCCTTCGGCTGCCAGCCGAGCGCGCGCGAGCGCTTGCCGCGCACGCGGCTGTTCGAGCCGAACGACAGATAGGCGCCGGGTCCAAGCCCTTCGACGGCTTCGCCGATCGGCCAGTCCTGCGTCCTGTCGCCCAACCCGAGCATGCGGCCGAGCGACTGCGTGACCGACTTGAAGTTCGCTTCGCCGTTCTCGGCATAGAGCAGCGCGCCGGCCGGCGCCTTCTCCAGCGCCAGCAGATAGAGCGCGACGACGTCTTCGATATGCACGTGGCCCCAGATGTTGAGCCCGCGCCCGACATGGCGCGGCACGCCGTGCTTGCGCGCGACGTCGATCAATTTCGGCAGCTGCACGCTGGTGGACGACACGCCGATGCCGCGGCCGTAGATCAAGGCCGGGCGGATCACGATCGCGCGCACGTTCTCCTTCGCCGCCGCGAGCACCGCGTGATCGATCGCGACGCGCATCGCCTTCTCGGGCTGCGGCGTGAAGGCTGCATCCTCGTCGAACGTGTCGTCGCTCGCCTCGCCATTGTCGTACTTGCCGACGACGCTCGAACCGCTTGTCTGGATCAGCGTCTTGCCGGTCCCGCGCAGGCCGCTGAGCAGCGCGTGCACCACGAAGGCATTGTCCGAGTTCGCCGCGTTGATCACCGCGTCGACGCGCTTCACCACCTCGACGAACGGCGTGTAGGCGTTGATGTCGCCCATCAGCGGCTCGATGCCGCGCTGCTTCAGGGCCGCCGCGGCCTCGGCCGAGCGCGCAAGCCCGATTACCGCGTGGCCCTGCTCCAGAAGCCTGGTCGACACCGAGCCCCCGATATAGCCGGTCGCGCCCGTTACGAAGACTTTCATGGTGCGATTTCCTGTTGGCGCTTGATCCGGAAAGCATTTCCTCGACCCAGATCGGGGATGGGTACTGGTTTTCGGATCAGGTCATGCGCAGAGAGACAACGCGACATCGTGGGCATCGTGCCCACCCTTGACATGTTAGCGGAGCGCCTCCCGAATACGAAGAGCGCAAAAGCGCACGTGCATCCGCACGATGAAAAATCGAGGGAGGACGGGGAATGCTTCGTCACATTGGAAAACTGTGCGCCGCGCTGATCGCGGCCGCGTGTCTCGCCGGCAGCGCCGCGCAGGCGGCGTTTCCGGACCGGCCGATCACCCTGATCGTGCCGTGGGCGGCCGGCGGCGGCACCGACGCGGTGGCGCGCCAGATCGCCATGATGCTCGAGCGCGACCTGAAGCAGCCGGTCAATGTGGTGAACCGCATCGGAGGCAGCGGCGTGGTCGGGCATCAGGCGATCGCGTCGGCCGCGCCCGATGGCTACACCATCGGGATGATCACGCTCGAGATCAACATGATGCACTGGGTGGGTCTCACCACGCTCACCTCGGACCAGTTCACGCCGTTCGCGCTGATGAACACCGACGCCGCCGCGATCCACGTGCGCTCGGATTCGCCGCACAAGACCGTGAAGGAGCTGTTCGCGCACATCAAGGCGAACCCCGGCAAGGTCGTGGCGTCGGGCAGCGGGCAGGGCGGCAGCTGGCATCTCGCGCTTGCCGGGCTGATGCAGGCCGAGGGCGTGTCGCCGCTGTCGATCCGCTGGGTGCCGAGCACCGGCGCGGCCACGGCGCTGACCGACCTCGCCGCCGGCGGCGTCGAATTCGTTTCGACCTCGATGCCCGAGGCGGAAGCGCTGCTCAAGACCGGGCGGCTGCGCAGCCTGGTGTTCATGTCGGGCAAGCGCGCCGCGAACTTCCCCGACGTGCCGACGGTGGATGAAGCCACCGGGCATAAATGGCACAAGGGCGTGTGGCGCGCGATGGTCGGCCCGAAGGGCATGGCGAAGGACATCGCGACGCAATACGAGACGCTGCTCAAGAAGGTCTACGACAGCAGCGAGTTCCAGGAATTCATGACCAAGCGCGGCTTCGACGTCGCGTGGATGGGCTCGGTCGAGTTCGCCGCGTTCCTCAAGAAGGACGACGAGGAGATCGGCGCGATCCTCAAATCGCTCGGGCTCGCGAAGTAGGAGCATGATCCCGAAAAGTGGGGACCGGTTTTCGGAAAAGATCATGCTCAAATAAGACGCGCCGGTTACGAGCTCTGCGGCGTCGCCGGCGCTCCGTCCGTTGCGGCGGGGGCTGGATTCGCCGCGGCCGTGTTGGCGCCTGGCTGCGCCACCTTGGAGCCGAAATAGACCGCGTTGCTGATGCCCATCAGGATCTGGAACCCTTGCGGGATTTCCGGGATCACGTAGGTCGTCAGCACGCGCATCACCACGAACAGCGCGGTGATCACCGTGAAGTAGAGCATCTGCACCCGCGTCACGTCGATCTCGCGCTGGCCGTTGACCTCGTTGACGATCAGGTCGGACCACATCGGCTTGCGCGGCGACCGCGGCGCCGGCGTAGCGCCGATCTGGCGGTTGTCGTGCAGCTGCGTGCCGACCGTCACGGCGCCGGAAATGCCGAGCAGGACCAGCGTCCCGGACGTCACCTCGATCAGCTCGCCCGACAGCATCATCACGTAGACGGCCGACGCCGCGACCACGAAGGTCCACATCACCATCTGCAACTGCGACAGGCTGGCGTAGCCGTCCGGCGTCGCGATCACGCGGATCATCGGATCGAGATCGCCCAGCCCGAGGCGCTTCAGCCTGCGGTGGCTGACGAAGCTGAGAAATACGAAAGCCGCCAGTACGGTGAGCGCCGCCATCAACAGCGCCAACAACGGATTGGCGACGCCGATCACGTGCGACACGTCGGCCGCAACCGAGAAAGCGCCGTCGGCGCCTTTGCCGAGCACCAGGATGCGCACCTCGGCGAGCGGCACGAGATAGAGCCCGGCACGCTCGCCGTCGCCGGAAAAGCGCGACGGCGCCTTGCCGAGCCGGTCCGGCACCACGACGGTGACCCGTAGCACCCGTCCCGCATCGGTCATGTCCAGATGGGTCGGGCGGGCGGTGATGAAATGATCCTGCTTCTCGCCGCTGCGCTTCCAGCGGAAGCACACCACCACCAGCGAGTCGGCCGGGATCTGCACGAAGCTGCGCACCGTGAACTTGATCTCGCCGCCGGGCGGCTGCCAGTTTTTCTGCTGGCCGTCGGTCTCGGGCACGATGGTGGCGCCGCCCGCACTGAGCGGCTTTTCCACCGTGTTGCAGCCCGAGGCCTCGGCCGACGGCGCTATGCCTCTCGGCGCGGGCGCTTGCGTAGGAGCGGGGGCTTGCGCCGGGGTCGGCGCCTGCGCGGCGGCGCCGTTCACCGATACGACCAATGCGGCGATCAGCGCCACAACCCGCAACGCGCCCATGTGCATCGTCCCGCCGGCCGGCCAGCGGCCTCACCTCTCCATACTATTGGAGATTGAAGGAGAAACAATGCCGTCGTGACGCTCTGAGGTTGTGCCAACGAGCTTATGGAGCCTCAGGGCATCGGAACTTCGCCGACGTCCTTCGGCACCTTGTAGCCCTTCTTCACCGCCGGGCGGTTGGCGATCGCCACGTACCAGCGCTTCACGTTCGGATACTGGTTCATGTCGATGGTCTGCCACTCGAAGCGCGAGATCCACGGCCAGATCGC
>DATEKY010000930.1:0-3455 GCA_035277225.1 Xanthobacteraceae bacterium | reverse complement strand
CAGGAAGGCGCGGCGATTGAGCAGGCCGGTCAGCGGATCGGTCATCGCGGCGGTCTTGTGGCGCAGCTCGGTGCGTTCTTTCGACATCGCGAGCAGGATGAAGGCCGTCGCGATGGTCATCAGGAAGGCTTCCAGGCTGAGCACGCTCAGCCAGGCGTTCGCCAGCAGGTGATCGGCATCCTTGTCGTGCAGCAACGCGTTGAGCGGCGTGCGCAGGAGAAACAGCGCGCCGTGGGTCGTGAACAGCACGATCGCGGGCCAGCGCGAGACCAGCGGTTCGCTGCGCCCGCGCCAGAATTCGAAAGCCGTGAGGAAGATGTAGCCGGCGATGATCATCGCGGAGAGCTGGCCGCGCGCTTCCGCGCCGGCCTCGAAGCCCGGCCATAGCGACGCGAACAGCCAGAGCACCGCACCCGCCATCAGCGAGCCGGGCAGTGCGGCGCGGCCGTTGAACACGCGTGCGCCGTTCCAGGTGACGCCGAAGGCCGAGAACAGGATCACGTTGGAAAGGTCGATCGAGATGAGGTCGGGCGCAGCGCCGTATAGGCCGTAAAGCATCACCGAGGCGGAGCGCATCAGGTGCGCGCACGCCCACCAGGCGACCGCAGTCACGCGCGTGTTCTGCACCCACACCAGCAGCAACAGGAGGCCGAGGATCGCCTCCACGTCGATGGTGAGCAGAAAGAGTGTGTTGACCTCGAACGCCATGCATCCGATCCGATGGTGCCGGAGGTGCCGAGCTCCCCGATCCAACCCTCGTGCTCTGCTTACCCGTGCACGCTATACAAACGGTGAAAGCGCCTGCCGTAACGTCGGCGGCGGCGATCATGGTTACAGCGGCGTTCACGGGTTACCGAAACATTGATGCGAGCGCGCCGTCGCCCGGAATAGTCGATAATCCAACAAGATGCGCCTCACCGGCACGACGATGGCGTGCGCCAAACGTCAACGCGCCCGCAACTTGCGGGCGCGTTTTCAGCCAGTGATAGATCGACGGATACGTGGTTCAACGTAGTCGAATCGGACGCTAGCGCACCTCTTCGGCGGCGCGCGCCGTGCCCTGCACGTCGCCGGATTCGGACAGCGCTGCGATCAGGTGGTCGAGCTTGTGGCCCGCCCGCATCGCCTTCGCGGTCATGTAGCGGCGGTTGTGCGCATTGATCGGCGCATGCAGCGGCTTGCGGCCGACGACCTCGATGCCCAACCCGCTCAGGCCGTCGAGCTTGGCCGGATTGTTGGTCATCAGGTAGACGCGGTTGACGCCGAGCTTCGCCAGCATTCGCGCCGCGATGCCGTAGTCCCGCTCGTCGTCGTCGAAGCCGAGCGTCGTGTTGGCGTCGACCGTGTCGAGGCCTTCATCCTGCAGCGCATAGGCGCGCATTTTGTTCGCGAGACCGAGCCCGCGGCCTTCCTGCTCCAGATAGAGCACGATGCCGCCGCCTTCCTCGTTCAGGCGCTTGGTCGCGAGGCGGAGCTGGTCGCCGCAATCGCAGCGGCTCGAGCCGAACACGTCGCCGGTCAGACACGCCGAGTGCAGTCGCACCGGGACCGGCTTGGAGAGGTCCGGCTCGCCGACGACGACCGCGACGGATCCGCCGCCGATCGAGTCGCGGAACACGACGAAGCGTGTCGCGATGCCGCCCTGCAGCGGCACCTTCGCCTCGCTCGCGATCTCGAGCGAATGCAGATCGGCGCGGCCGAATTTCATCACCGCGTCGGATGGAACAGTGACCAGCGGCGGCTCGATCATGGTGCTGGTTGCGGCCTCGACCTCCGCCATCAACAGCGCGGGCAGGCATTGCGCGATCTTGGCAAGTTCGATCGCGGCCGCAGCGCTGCTGTCGGCCGGGCCGGCGATCTCTGCGGCTTCGTCGGAATTCGCATCCCCGACGAGCGAGAGAATCGCTTCCGCGCCGCCGATCTCTGGCAACGCGAGCGCCGTCGGTCCCGGCGCTTCGATGCCGAGCGCGTGCGCGCGTCGCGCCGTCACGATCAGCCGCGGCTTTGCCGGCGCGCACAGATGCTCGAATGCGCGCAAGCGCGCGCTGTCGAGGCGGTCCACCGGAAGTGCGACGTGGAACTTTCCGTCCTGTGAGGAGAAAATGACGGGGCGATTGCTGCGGAACTCCGCCAGTCCACGCTTGACCAGCACACGCTCCGGTGATCCGAACACTCCGCTCCCCGCGTGTCCGTTCCCGTTCTTCTGTTTACTCATGTCTCGTGAGGATTCCATATGACAGGGTGAAAACCGCGAACTACAGTGTTATTCCGTATGCTGTTCTTCGGCCTTCAAGGTTCTGCGTATCAGAATAGTATGGCAGGATGAAGTCCTTGTTCCCTGAACGGCCGTTAATCATCGAAGATCATTGTTCTGTTAGCTGACCTCTTTCTTTTGCTGGCGATGCCGGGCGCGAACACATGAGTGATGCAGTGGAGCCTGATAACGCGAGCGGCAACGCGGACGATTGGCAAAAAGTTCCAGGCAATTTTCGGACTTCGGATGCCCCTCTCCCGCAGCCTTGGGAGGCTCGTTTTGGGCCATTGCGCCGGGGGACGATTGATGAGCTCGTGGTGGTCGGCCAGATCGGGCAGTCGATCGATGGCCGGATTGCCACGGTCACCGGACATTCCAAATACATCAATGGACCCGCGGGTCTTGCCCACCTGCACCGGCTGCGCGCGCTGGTCGACGCGGTGCTGGTCGGGATCGGCACGGCGGTCGCCGACGACCCGTTGCTGACGGTGCGGCGCTGCGCCGGCCCGAGCCCGGCGCGGATCGTGCTCGATCCGCGCGGGCGCCTCTCGCCGGACGCCAAGGTGCTGGGGGCGGACGGCGTCCGACGGCTGGTCATCGTGGCCGACGGGGTGACGCCGAAGCTTCCGAACGGCGTCGAGGTCGTGCCGGTCGCGGCAGCGAACGGGGAAATCGCGCCGTCCGCGATCCTCGCCGCACTGGCGGAGCGCGGCCTTGCCCGCATCCTGATCGAGGGCGGGGCGCATACGGTGTCGCGCTTCATCGCGGCCGGCTGCCTCGACCGGCTGCATGTCATGGTCGCGCCGATCATGCTCGGGGCCGGGCAGGCGGGCGTCACCCTGAAGCCGATCGCGACCGCCGACCAGGCGCTGCGCGCGCCGATGCGGGCGCATCTCATCGGCGATGAAGTGCTGCTCGACTGCGACCTGACGGCTCAGCGCGTCGCGGTCGGGCGGGCGAAAAAGTCGACGTGACCGACCCGCATCATTGAGCGGCCGGCCGCGATATGGTCGCGCCGCCGCGCCAGCCAGTTGATGATTTCGCCGATCGACGACGCGTTGACTTCGCGCGCCGCGACCGCCCAGCCGGTCAGCACCTCGGTCTGGATCTCGGTATCCTTCGGGCCGAATACCCAGTCCGACGCGCCCTGCACCACCTGATAGCCGACCGCCTCGAAGCGCTCCGGCGCGGTTGCGGCGGC
>DATEKY010000929.1:0-4103 GCA_035277225.1 Xanthobacteraceae bacterium | reverse complement strand
GCGTCGAGATCGTTCATCTTCAGGCCCGGCTCGCAGCGGATCACGCCCGGCTTCTGCCATTCGATCGCGGTCATGTTGGTGAGGTCGAGCAGCACGCCGCCCTCGAGCGGCACCGCCTGGCCGTAATTGCCGGTCGCGGCGCCACGCGGGGTGAGCGGGATGCGCAGCTTCGCGCAGGCTGCCGCAACCCGGATCACGTCGGCCTCGTTGCGCGGCGCCGCCACCACGTCGGCGCTCTTGCCGTGCAGCTGCTTGTTGAGCACCGGCGAGTACCAGAAATAGTCGCGCGAGCGCAGCCGCACCCGCTGCATGTCGGTCGTGACCGGCACGTCGCCGATCATCTTGAGGAAACCGTCGATGTCGTAGCGGGCGGTGGTTGCGGCGGCAGCGGCGGGCATTCGGTCTCTCCGGGGATTCCGGCCGAAACTGGCACCCGGCCCGGGGGAAGGCAATCGGCCCGCGTCCGTCATCCCCGCAACCTGAAAGGGGTGCCCGGCCCCGCAGCGACGTAAGGACGCAGAACCGGCCGAAATCGCCGTGGCTGTGGGTTTTTCGCAGCTTTCGCCGCCTGCCGCTTACCTGGGCATGAGACTGCTGTATCCTTGGGCATGACGCTGCCCATGACGCGTGATTTCCGGCGGAAAACCCGGCATATCTGTTGCTTGACATACGCTTGGGTCTAGCCGCCCGTTTGGGCGCTCGGTGAAAGGAAACGGCATGACGAAATATCGCATCGACCGCCGCAAGGCCCTCGGCCTGATGGGTGCCGCATCCCTCGTCGCGGTCCCGGGCGCGCGTGTCTCCGCGCAGACGCTCGACAAGGTCAGCTACCAGACCAACTGGCGCGCCCAGGCCGAGCACGGCGGCTTCTATCTCGCCGTGACCAACGGCATCTACAAGAAATACGGCATCGAGTGCGATGTCCGCCAGGGCGGGCCGCAGCAGAACCCCTCGCAGCTTCTGCTCGGTGGCCGGGTCGACATGATCATGTCGAACTCGTTCGAGGGCATCAATTACGCCAAGGAAAACCTGCCGTTCCTGGTGATCGCCTCGATCTTCCAGAAGGACCCGCAGGTTATCATCTCGCACCCGAACGTCGGCCACGACCGCTTCGAGGACCTGAAGGGCAAGCCGATCCTGATCGGCGCCGGCGGCCGCAACAGCTACTGGCCGTTCCTGAAAGCCAGGTTCGGCTTCACCGACGAGCAGGCGCGGCCCTATACCTTCAACATGGCGCCGTTTCTCGCCGACAAGCAGATCTCGCAGCAGGGCTTCCTCTCGTCGGAGCCCTACGTGATCATGCAGGCCGGCGTGCAGCCGGTGGTGCACCTGATCGCCGACGCCGGCTTCGACAACTACCAGACCACGATCAACATCTCGAAGAAGATGGTCGACGAGAAGAAGGACGTGGTGCAGCGCTTCATCAACGCGACGGCCGAAGGCTGGGCCGAATACATGAAAGGCGGCCCCGCGATCGAGGCGGCGAACGCCGCGATCAAGAAAGACAATCCGGACATGACCGACGACAAGATGGCCTATGCGCTCAAGGTGATGAACGAGCGCGGTATCGTGAAGTCGGGCGATGCGCTCAAGCTCGGCATCGGAGCGATGACCGACGAGCGCTGGAAGCGGTTCTACGAGACGATGACCGCGGCCGGCGCCTTCCCGCCCGGCATCGACTACAAGAAGGCCTACAGCCTCGAATTCGTGAACAAGGGCATCGGCGCGTGACCATGGTCGTGGCTGCGTCGAGCAGCCGCCCGCTCGTTTCGATCCGCAACGTCTCCAAGCAGTTCGCGAACGGCACGCTCGCGATCCGCGGCGTCGATCTCGATCTGCGCGACGGCGAGTTCGTCAGCCTGCTCGGGCCCTCCGGCTGCGGCAAGTCGACCCTGCTGCGTATCATTGCGGGGCTCGGCGCGCCGAGCGCCGGCACGCTCGACTGGCCGACCGCGCCACACTCGGCCAGCGGCGAGGCGCACCCCGATCTCGGTTTCGTGTTCCAGGATCCGACCTTGATGCCGTGGGCGACGGCGCTGAAGAACGTGATGCTGCCGCTCACGCTGTCCGGCGTCGGGAGGGGCGAGGCGGAGACGCGTGCCGCCGAAATGCTGGCGCTGGTTGGACTGAAGGGCTTCGAGACCTCGTATCCGCGCGAACTGTCCGGCGGCATGAAGATGCGCGTCTCGATCGCGCGTGCGCTGGTGACGCATCCGAAAATCCTGCTGATGGACGAGCCGTTCGCCGCGCTCGACGAGATCACACGCCACAAGCTCAACGACGACCTGCTGGCGCTGTGGTGGCAGAACCGCTTCACCGCGGTGTTCGTCACCCATTCGGTGTTCGAGTCGGTGTACCTCTCGCAGCGCATCGTCGTGATGGCGGCGCGGCCCGGCCGCGTGATGGCCGACCTGCGCAGCGAAGCACCCTATCCACGCGACGAGTTGTTCCGCACCTCGGCCGAATACGCCCATCTGTGCCGCGTCGCATCCGAGACCCTGAAACAGGCGATTGCCGCATGAGCGAAGTCGCCCATCCCATCCCCCACGACGGCACCGACAGCGAGGCGCGCCCAGTATTCGCGCAGGAGCGGCGCATTCTCGGGATCGCGGCCAGCACCTGGCCCGGCATCATCGCGCCGCTGGTCATCGGCATCCTGATGCTCGCCGCCTGGGAGGCGATCGTCCGCATCAAAGGCATCCCGCATTACATCCTGCCCGGGCCGATCCTGATCGCGCAGACCTTGTGGAACGACTGGGCCACGCTGTCGGAATCACTGTGGATCACCTTGCGCATCACCTTCGCGGCCCTGACCGCCGCAATCATCGTCGGCGTCTCGCTCGCGATCATATTCACCCAGTCGAAGTGGCTGGAGAAATCGCTGTTTCCCTACGCGGTGATCCTGCAGGTGACGCCGGTCGTCTCGATCGCGCCGCTGATCATCATCTGGGTCGGCGACATCAATCTCTCATTGCTGATCTGCGCCTGGATCGTGGCGTTCTTCCCGATCCTGTCGAACACGATTTTGGGCCTCAACTCGGCCGACCACAATCTGATCAACCTGTTCCAGCTCTATCGCGCGAGCCGCTGGCAGACTTTGCGCTACCTGCGCCTGCCGGCCGCGCTGCCCTATTTCCTCGGCGGCCTGAAGATTTCCGGCGGGCTCGCGCTGATCGGCGCCGTGGTCGCCGAGTTCGTCGCCGGCACCGGCGGCAGCGCGTCGGGGCTTGCCTACCGCATTCTCGAGTCGGGCTACCGGTTGCAGATCCCGCGCATGTTCGCGGCGCTGCTGCTGATCTCGCTGTCCGGCATCGCGATCTTTTTCCTCACCAGCTGGATTTCATATCTGCTGCTGCGTCACTGGCATGAGAGCGCGATCCGCCGCGAGAACTAGGATCATGCTGTGACAACGATCGCAGCGATCCTGGACGCACATCGTTCCGGCACTTCGCCGGAAGACACGATTGCCCGCACGTATGCGCGCATCCGCACGCACGACGATCCGGCGATCTTCATCACCTTGCGCGACGAGGCTGACGTGATCGCCGAAGCGAAGGCGCTCGCCGCGAAAGGCGATACGTCGCTGCCGCTCTGCGGCGTGCCGTTCGCCGTGAAGGACAACATCGACGTCGCCGGGCTGCCGACCACCGCCGCGTGCCCGGACTTCGCCTACACGGCCAAGGCCGACGCGACTGCCGTGGCGCGCCTGCGCGCCGCCGGCGCCATTCCGGTCGGCAAGACCAACCTCGACCAGTTCGCCACCGGGCTCGTCGGTGTGCGCTCGCCGTATGGGACCCCGCGCAACGCGTTCGACCCAAAACTCATTCCCGGCGGGTCGAGCTCGGGTTCCGGTGTCGCGGTCGCGGCCGGGCTGGTGCCGTTTTCCTTGGGCACCGACACGGCGGGGTCCGGGCGCATACCTGCTGGCCTCGGGAACATCGTCGGGCTGAAGCCGAGCCTCGGCGCGGTCTCGACTGCCGGTCTCGTGCCGGCCTGCCGCACGCTCGACTGCATCTCGGTGTTCGCGCTGACCGTCGATGACGCGTGGGCTGCGTTCAGCGCCATGGCCGGCCCCGACATCGCCGACCCGTACACGCGCAACC
>DATEKY010000928.1:0-2009 GCA_035277225.1 Xanthobacteraceae bacterium | reverse complement strand
GACAAGCCGATCGAGCTGATGTTCAAGCTCTATCCGTGGGAGTGGATGTTCCGCGAGCAGTTCGGGGCGTATCTGGCCGGCTCGCCGACGCGCTGGCTCGAGCCGCCATGGAAGGCGATCCTCTCCAACAAGGGCATCCTGCCGCTATTGTGGGCGATGTTCCCGCGCCATCCCAACCTGTTGCCGGCTTTCTTTGAAGACGATCCGAAGGCGGCCGAGCTCGGCAATTCGTTCGTGCGCAAGCCGCTCTACTCACGCGAGGGCGCCAACGTGTCGATCGTGGTCGACGGGACGGCGGTCGATCAGGACGAAGGACCCTATGGCGCGGAAGGCTATGTCCGCCAGGCGGTCGCGACCCTGCCGCACATCGACGGGAACTACGTCGCGTTCGGCTCGTGGATCGTCGCAGGGCAGCCCTGCGGGCTGTCGGCGCGCGAGGATGTCAGCCCAATCACCAAGAATACCTCGCGATTCCTGCCCCACGCCATCGTCGGGTGAGGCATTCCCGCACTGCACAACAAACTCGCCTGGATTCATGTATGGGTATGCGTGCCCCATGAATTTCCAACCCAAATTCGATTCCCATCGTCCGTTGGACGGGCGATTTCGGCACGATGCCGCGGAGGCCGGGCCCGAGGTGGAACCGGCGGCTGCTCCCACGCCGCAGGCCGAGCCCGAACCCGCGCCGGCGCCGCCGCCGCGCGATGACGGTGCGAACCGGAGCCTGATCTTCCGCCTCAGCCTGATCGGCTTCCTCGGCGCGCTCGCCTCGCGTGCGACCGATCCGATCATCCCGCCGATCGCGCACGACATTCAGGTCGATCCGAACGCAGTCGCGCTGCTGACCACGGCCTTCGCGCTGCCGTTCGCGCTGGTCCAGCCGGTCCTCGGGCCGGCCGCCGACATGCTCGGCAAGGTGCGCGTCATGATCGCGTGTCTCGCGGTCACGATCCTCGCGATGCTGGTCAGTGGTTTTGCCACCGACTTCACGACATTGCTGGCGGCGCGCGTCGTCGCCGGCATTGCGGGCGGCGGCATCTTTCCGGTCGGCATCGCACTGATCGGCGACCTCGTGCCGGTGAATGAGCGACAGGTCGCGATCGGCCGCTGGCTGACCGCGGTGATCACCGGTAACCTGCTCGGTTCGTCGCTTGCGGGCGTGGTCGGCGATCTGCTCGGCTGGCGCGGCGTGTTCTTCGTGATCACGGCGCTGGGCGTGATCGCGCTGATCGTCGCCATCGTGTCGCTGCGTGAGGCGGCGCGGGTGAAGCCCGCGGGCTTGAGCCTTTCGGGTTTCTCGGCCGGCTACGGCAAGGTTTTCGCCAATCCGCGCGCCAAGGTCTGTTTCGGCGCGGTGTTCGTCGAAGGCATCGTGGTGTTCGGGCTGTTCCCGTTCGTTGCGCTGCTGCTGGTCGCGGCAGGCGAGCCGCGCGCCTCGATCGCGGGCCTCGTGATTGCGGGCTTCTCCGCCGGCGGCGTGATCTATGCGCTGCTCGTGCCGTTCCTGGTCGCGCGCTGGCGCCCCGAGCAGCTGATGATCGGCGGCGGCGCGATCGCGGCGTTCGCGCTCTCGATCGTGGCGTTCGATTTTGCCTGGCCGATCCAGCTCGCGGCCTTCATCCTGCTCGGTGTCGGGTTCTACACGCTGCACGCCTCGATCCAGGTGCAGGCGACCGAGCTGTCGAGCTCGGCGCGCGGCGCCGCGATGTCGATGCATTCGTTCTTCTTCTTCGTCGGTCACGCCAGCGGGCCGGTCCTCTACGGCCTCGGCTTCGCCAAGCTTGGCTCGGCGCTGACGATCTCACTCGCGGCGATGATCGTGATGGGCGTCGGCATCGTGTGCGCACGCCTGTTGCGCGAGCGGACGGCGGAGTAGTTGTCATTCCGGAACGCGCCGAAGGCGCGCGTCCGGAATCCATAACCACAAGACACGCGGAGGCGCTCGATCGGCGCAAAGTCTCGCGCTTCGTGGTTATGGATTCCGGGCTCGCCGCTCACGCGGCGCCCCG
>DATEKY010000927.1:0-2137 GCA_035277225.1 Xanthobacteraceae bacterium | reverse complement strand
AGCTCCGGCGTGATGCCGCCCGGATTGTCGGGCGTGCCGTTCGCGAGCACGATGTTGCCAAGGTTGATCGAGGCGCGCAGCGTGCCGGTCGGCGCCAGATCCTTCAGTACGTCAGGCGAAACACTCATTCTCTTGTCCTTGCTGCTATTTTTCCGGCGGCGCGACCTGCGCATCCGGCTGATTGCTGCGTTTCAGCGCGTCGGCGACGAAGCCGCTGCGCTTCACGTCTTCGATGAAGCCGCGCAGATAAGCCGCGGCCGCCGGCCGCCCTTTCGGCGTGCCCATGGCCTGGCGGATTTCCTGGAAGCGGCCGTCCATCACGCGCACGTCGGCGTGCGACTTCGCGTATTCGACCAGCGGCTGGCGCACGCCCGCGACCGCCTCCAGCTTCTCGGCGCGGAACAGGTCGATCATGGCGCAACAGCCGCCGGTCGCGGCGCGCACCAAGGTGGCGTTCTTGAGATTGCGGGCGAGGTAAAGGTCGTAGGCCGAGGCGCGCCCGACAGCAATGCGCACGCCGGCGCGGTCGACGTCGGCGACTTCCTTCAGGGGAGAATCCTTCGGCACCATGTAGGTGCCCTCGATCAGTACATAGGGCGGCGAGAAATCGACGTCGGCGGCGCGCACCGGCTCGATCGCGACGAACAGCACGTCGACCGCGTTCGCCTTCGCCGCCTCGAACGCCTTGCCGGCGGCCTCGAAGGTCACGAACTCGAGCTTCACGCCGAGGCGCTTCGCCAGCTCGCGCGAGAGATCGGCGGAGATGCCTTGCGGCCCGTCGGGGCCTTTCTGCGCCAGCACGCCGTTGCCGTAATTGATCGCGGCGCGCAGCGTGCCGGTCGGCGCAAACTCTTTCACGGCCTCCGGCGGCGCGCCCTGTGCGCAAGCCGCGTGTGCGGCGAAAACGAGCGCGGCCGCGACAGCAAATCTCATTGCCCGATCCTCCCCGGCCCGTTCGCTAGCGCGTTCCGGGCAGCCTCCGCAAGCGGCTTGGCGCGGCCCGGGCGTTGATAAGAAATCCGCCCAAGCGTGATGCCGATCACAGACGGCAGAGGAACCTTTGTTCAAAAGTCGCATTGCTGAAACACGAACCGCGACGCTCGGGGAGTGCTCGCGAGGAGGCTGCCATGCTGCGCGACCAGATGATCGGATTCATGCAGACCGCGATCGTCTTCCTGCTGCTGACCAATGCGATCAGCGTGCTGGTGGCGTTGTACGCGATGAAGACCGCGAACATGCTCGTCCGTCCGGGCGAAGCGAAGCGGCCGATCGAGCGCAAGCTCGAAGCGATCCTGAGCCGGTAACTCTGGCGGGCGCCGCGCCGCGGCGCTATGAAGGCCGGATGATCACAGTCAGGATTTCGCGCACGCTCATCGCGGCCGCTGCCGTTTCGTTCCTCGCAGGATGTGCCGGCGGCTCCGGCTCCGCCGATATCGCACCGGCCGCCGCGCCGCCGCCACCGGTCGAGCCGGCCCCGCAGGTTTCCGTGCAGCAACAGCCTTTGCCTCCGGCACCGACCGGCCGCGCGACCAGAGGCGCGCCGCCTCCCCCGCCCCAACAACAGGCCGCGCCCGCGCCGCAGGTCGCGCTCACGCCCGAAGAGGTCAAGGCGCAGTGCTGGATGAAGTACGAGAACGACAAGCGCATCAAGAACATCGATGCGCGGCTTCAGCTGGTGGAGAAGTGCGTCGCCGATACATCGCGCGGGCAGCCGCCGGCGCGGTGAGCGCTATTCGACGACAATGTTCGCCGCCTATGGCCCAGTGAGAGTTAACGGCGGCCCGGTGATCTCCATATCGAATTGAGCTGCGATCGCCTTGATTTTTGCGAGATCGCGCGGAATCTCCAACCCCTGGGCGGCAACCGTGGGGAAAAAGCTTTCGAGGCCGCCCGGGGAAAGAACCGCGATCCATCGTGCACGCTCAACGACGATGAACGTGTGCTCAACGCCGGCAGGAATGTGGAACGTTCCTCCGGCGGCACGCTCCGACGTGTCTCCGGCAGACCAGAAGCGCAGCCGACCTTCGAGAACGACGAAGAGTTCGTCGGACTTGGGATGGCGGTGGCGCGGCGGCCCATCGCCCCGAACGGCATAGGATACAAATGCCCCCAGCTTTCCGCCGGTCTCACGCGGCGT
>DATEKY010000926.1:0-8179 GCA_035277225.1 Xanthobacteraceae bacterium | reverse complement strand
TGCAGACCGATATCGGCACGACCATCAACATGGATGCGCTGCGCCGGGTATCATCGGGCAGCACCGACCAGAACTGATGCAGATCGAGCCGTCTCCCGAGGCGTTTGCCGCGCGCTATGCCCGCGGCGAGCCGCAGGCGGTATGGACCACGCTGGTCGCCGACCTCGAAACGCCGGTTTCGGCCTTCCTCAAGGTTGCGGGCGGCAAGCCGCTGAGCTTCCTGTTCGAGTCGGTCGAAGGCGGCGCGGTACGCGGCCGCTATTCGATGATCGGGCTCGAGCCGGACCTGATCTGGCGCGCCAACGGCGCGCGCGCGGAGATCAACCGCACGGCGCGCAGCAAGCCTGACGCGTTCGCCCCCTGCCCCGAGGCGCCGCTTGCCGCGCTGCGCGCGCTGATCGCCGAGAGCCGCATCGCGCTCCCGGAAAACCTGCCGCCGATGGCGGCCGGCCTGTTCGGCTATCTCGGCTACGACATGGTGCGGCTGATGGAGGATCTGCCGCCGCCCAATCCGGACGCGGTCGGCATTCCCGACGCGATCATGATCCGCCCGACGGTTGTCATCGTGTTCGACGCCGTGAAGGACACCATTACGGTGGTGACGCCGGTACGTCCCGAGGCGGGCGTTGCGGCCGCGGCCGCATTCAGCCGCGCGACCGAACGGCTTTCCGCGATCGTCGACGCGCTCGACCGCCCGCTCGGCAAGGAGGCGGCCGGCACCGAAGCAGGCCCACTCGACGTGCCGCCCGCCTCCAACACGACGCCCGCCGAGTACACCGCGATGGTCGCGCGCGCCAAGGAGTACATCGCGGCGGGCGACATTTTTCAGGTCGTGCTGTCACAGCGTTTCGAGGCGCCGTTCGCGCTCTCGCCGTTTTCGCTCTACCGCGCGCTGCGGCGGGTCAATCCCGCACCGTTCCTGTTCTTCCTCGATTTCGGCGGCTTCGCGGTCGCGGGCTCGAGCCCGGAAATTCTGGTGCGCGTGCGCGGCGGCACCGTCACGGTCCGCCCGATCGCCGGCACGCGTCCGCGCGGCGAAACCCCGCACGAGGACAAGGCGCTGGAAGACGAGCTGCTCGCCGATCCGAAGGAGCGCGCCGAGCACCTGATGCTGCTCGATCTCGGCCGCAACGATGTCGGCCGCGTTGCCGAGATCGGCAGCGTGACGGTCACCGACCAGTTCTTCATCGAGCGCTACAGCCACGTGATGCACATCGTGTCGAACGTGGAGGGCAAACTGGCGAAGCGCCACGACGCGGTCGACGCGCTCGCAGCCGGCTTCCCGGCCGGCACTGTGTCGGGCGCGCCGAAGGTGCGCGCGATGGAGATCATCGACGAACTGGAGAAGGAGAAACGCGGGCTCTACGCCGGCTCGGTCGGCTATTTCTCCGCCGCCGGAGAGATGGACACCTGCATCGTCCTGCGCACCGCGCTGGTGAAGGACGGCACGATGTACGTCCAGGCCGGCGCCGGGATCGTGGCGGATTCAAATCCCGACTCCGAGCAGCAGGAATGCATCAACAAGTCGCGCGCGCTGTTCCGCGCCGCCGAGGAAGCGCGCCGCTTTGCCAGCGCAGCAAAGCGAGGGCAGTAGCTTGACCCCCTCCCGACGCGCGGTCTAAAGCCTTGAACGGGCAGGAAACCTCGGGCGCATGATTGTCCTGATCGACAATTACGACAGCTTCACCTTCAATCTCGTCCACTACTTCGGCGAGCTTGGGACGGAGGTGACCGTGCATCGTAACGACAAGGTGTCGGCGGCCGACGTGATCGGAACGGATCCGGACGCGATCGTGCTCTCGCCTGGGCCCTGCACGCCGAACGAAGCCGGCATCTGCCTCGATCTGGTGGACAGGGCCTCGGCCACGATCCCGATGTTCGGCGTCTGCCTCGGCCTGCAGTCGATCGGCCAGGCCTTCGGCGGCAACGTCGTGCGCGCGCCGGCGCCGGTACACGGCAAGCTCTCCGAGGTGACGCACGAAGGCCAGGGCGTGTTCCGCGGCATCAACGGCCCATTCAAGGCGACGCGCTATCATTCGCTCGTGGTCGACCGCGCGACGCTTCCCGCGACGCTCGCGGTGACCGCCGAAACCGACGGGCTCGTGATGGGCGCCGCGCACAAGACGCGTCCCGTTCACGGCGTGCAGTTCCACCCGGAAAGCATCGCCTCCGAGCACGGTCACCGCATTCTGAAGAATTTTCTCGACATCGCCGCGGCGTGGAACGTAACCACCGGCCGGCGCAAGCCGCACTGAGAGGGGAGCGTCATGGACGAATTCAAGACGCTCATCGGCAAGGTCGCGACCGGCGCGACGTTGACGCGCGAGGAATCTGCCAACGCCTTCGACCGCATGATGTCGGGCGAAGCAACGCCCTCGCAGATGGGCGGCCTCTTGATGGGCTTGCGGTTGCGCGGCGAGACGGTCGACGAGATCACCGGCGCGGTCACCACCATGCGCGCCAAGATGCAGAAGGTGGCAGCGCCTCCGGATGCGATCGACGTGGTCGGCACCGGCGGCGACGCGTCCGGCTCCTACAACATCTCCACCTGCGCGGCCTTCATCGTGGCCGGCGCCGGCATTCCGGTCGCCAAGCACGGCAACCGTGCCCTCTCTTCCAAGTCCGGTGCGGCCGACGTGCTTGGCGCGCTCGGCGTGCGCATCGACCTGCGGCCGGACGAGATCACGCGCTGCATCTATGAGGCCGGCATCGGCTTCATGTTCGCGCCGGCGCATCACCCGGCGATGAAGCATGTCGGCCCGACGCGCGTCGAACTGGGCACGCGCACGATCTTCAACCTGCTTGGGCCGCTCTCGAATCCTGCGGGCGTCAGGCGGCAGATGGTCGGCGTGTTCTCGCGCCAATGGATCGAGCCGCTCGCCAACGTGCTGAAGAATCTGGGGAGCGAACGCGCCTATGTGGTGCACGGCTCCGACGGGCTCGACGAGATCACCACGTCCGGGGCGACGTCGGTCGCATCGCTGGAGAACGGCAAGGTGACGACCTTCGAGATCAAGCCGGAGGATGTCGGGCTGGCGGTGTCGAAGCCCGAGCAGTTGCGCGGCGCCGATGCCGACGCCAACGCGGCCGCGCTCAAGGACGTGCTCAAAGGCAAGAAGGGCCCGTTCCGCGACGTCGCACTGCTCAATGCGGCGGCCGCGATCGTCGTCGCCGGCAAGGCGAAGGACTTAAAGGAGGGCGTCGCGGTTGCGACCAAATCGCTCGATTCCAGCGAAGCCGAAGGGCGGCTGGATCGGCTGATCAAGATTTCGAATTCCTGATGGCTGACATTCTTGCGCAAATAGAAGCCTACAAGCGCGAAGAGATCGCAGCCGCCAAGGCAGCGCGCCCGCTCGCAGAAGTCGAGGCCGCCGCCAAGGCTGCATCGGCGCCGCGCGGCTTCCTCGCTGCGATCGAGCGCAAGCTTGCCGCCGGCGACTACGCGCTGATCGCCGAGATCAAGCAGGCGAGCCCGTCGCGCGGGTTGATCCGGGAAGATTTCGATCCGCCGGCGCTGGCGCTCGCCTACGAGTCGGGCGGGGCCGCGTGCCTCTCGGTGCTGACCGACTTCCGCTCATTCAAGGGCAAGCCCGAATTCCTTAGCGCCGCACGAGCCGCGACCGCCCTGCCCGCGCTGCGCAAGGACTTCATGTTCGAGCCCTATCAGGTGGCGGAAGCGCGCGCCTGGGGCGCGGATTGCATTCTTCTGATCATGGCGTCGCTGGATGACGGCGAAGCGCTCGCGCTGGAACACGCCGCGCACGCTTACGGCATGGATGTGCTGATCGAGGTGCACGACGAGGAAGAGCTTTCACGTGCGCTGCGGCTGAAGTCGCGCCTGATCGGCATCAACAACCGCAACCTGAAGACCTTCGAGACGTCGCTGGCGACGACCGAGCGTCTCGCGCCGCTGATCCCGAAGGGCTACGTTGTGGTCGGCGAAAGCGGCCTGTTCACGCCGGCCGATCTCGCCCGCCTCGAGAAGGTCGGCGTGTCGACCTTCCTGATCGGTGAAAGCCTGATGCGGCAGAAAGATGTTTCCGCCGCGACCAAAGCGCTGCTCGCGCGCAACCCAGCCAGTGCCGCCGATTTGAAGTTCCTGCACAACTCGCAGCAATTCCGTTCAGGAACTTCAAATCGATAAGCGGCACTGGAATCGTATGATGGCGAGTGCCCCTTTGCTTCCGAAGTTCGTGCGAGAGTGCGCGGCGATGAATAACGAACTTCGGAAGCGGGGCACTCGCATGTCGGCCGCCGGGTAACGCCATGGCGAAGCTCACCCACCTCGGCACGCGCGGGGAAGCCCGCATGGTCGACGTATCGGACAAGGCCGCGACCGAACGCGTCGCGGTGGCGCAAGGCCGCGTGTTGATGAGCGCGAAGACGCTCAACCTCGTGCTCAAGGGCGACGCGAAGAAGGGCGACGTACTCGGCGCCGCGCGCATCGCCGGCATCATGGCGGCGAAAAAGACGCATGAGCTGATCCCGCTCTGCCATCCGCTCGCGCTCACCAAGGTCGAAGTGGACATCGTCCCGGACGAGAAGCTGCCCGGCCTGATCGTTCGCGCGACCTGCAAGCTCAAAGGACAGACCGGCGTCGAGATGGAGGCGCTGACCGCGGTCTCGGTCGCCTGTCTCACGATCTACGACATGGTGAAGGCGGCCGAGCGCAGCATGCGCATCGAGGACATCCACCTGGTCGAGAAGCGCGGCGGCAAGTCGGGCGTCTATCGGGTGAAGGGGCGCTGACATGGCGCTGCTCTCGGTCGCCGATGCACTCGCCCGCGTGATCGAGGGTGTCGAGCCGCTGTCGGCCGAGAACGTTCCACTCGCGGAGGCCGAAGGCCGCGTGCTGGCCGAAGACCTCGCGGCGCGGCGAACCCAGCCGCCGCAGGACGTCTCGGCGATGGATGGCTACGCGGTGCGAGGCACCGATGTCGCGACCGCTCCCGCAACGCTGACGCTCGTCGGCGAGGTCGCGGCCGGACGGCCGTTCACCGGGCGGATCGAACCGGGCGAAACCGCGCGCATCTTTACCGGCGGCGTGCTGCCCGCCGGCACCGACACGGTGGTGATCCAGGAGAACACCTCGCGCGATGGCGACACGATCGTGGTCGAGCATCCGGCCCCGCGCGGACGCAATGTACGGGTCGCGGGCCTCGATTTCGAGCAAGGCCATATCGGCCTGCGCAAAGGCCGCCGCCTCACCGGGCGTGACGTGTCACTTGCGGCCGCGATGAACCACCCAACCGTGCCGGCGCATCGCCGGCCGAAGATCGCGATCGTGGCGACCGGCGACGAACTGGTGCCGCCGGGCACCGAGCCCGGTCCGGGCCAGATCGTCTATTCGAACATCTTCGCGCTTGCGGCGGTCGCGCGGCGCGAAGGCGCCGAGGTGCTCGACCTCGGTATCCTCCCGGACAAGCTCGAGGAGACAATTCTCGGCGTGCGCCGCGCACGCGAAGCCGGCGCCGACGTGCTGCTGACCGCCGGCGGCGCCTCGGTCGGCGACTACGATCTGGTGCAGCCGGCGCTCGCCGCCGAAGGCCTCGCGCTCTCGTTCTGGAAGGTCGCGGTGCGGCCCGGCAAGCCGCTGCTCTCCGGCCGACTCGGCGCCATGCGCGTGCTCGGGCTGCCCGGCAACCCGGTGTCGGCTTATGTATGCGCGGTGCTGTTTCTCACGCCGCTGATTCGCAAACTGCTCGGCCGGTCGGATCTGGACCTCGCGCTTGCCAGAGGCGTGCTCGGCCGCGACGTGAAGACCAACGATGAGCGCGCCGATTACCTGCGCGCGACGCTCGCGTTGCGCGCCGACGGGACACCGGTCGCGACGCCTTTCCCGGTGCAGGATTCATCCATGTTAGTGCCGCTGGCGGCCGCCGATTGCCTGGTCGTGCGCGCGCCGCACGAGCCTGCGGCGGCAGCGGGCTCGCCCTGCGTATTCGTTAAGTTGCAGGATTAAGCCGCGGCTTTCGCGATCCCTCGACTTGTTCACCCCAAATTAAATGGTTGCGGAACAAGTATGGAACATATAGTGTCCGTTCATGATTTGTTTCGAGTGAGTCGGAAGCCTGCCTAACGTCACGGTCTAACCTAAACCGGGGTCGCAATGCTGACGCGGAAACAATTCGAGCTGCTGCGCTTCATCAACGAACGGCTCAAGGAATCCGGAGTTCCCCCCTCGTTCGACGAGATGAAGGACGCACTCGACCTGCGCTCGAAATCGGGCATTCACCGCCTGATCACCGCTCTGGAGGAGCGCGGCTTCATCCGCCGCCTGCCGAACCGGGCGCGCGCGATCGAAGTGATCAAGATGCCCGAGCCGATCGGCCAGGGCGCGCGACGCGGCTTTACCCCGTCGGTCATCGAGGGCGACCTTGGACGCGTACGTGCGGGTGCGGAGGATGAAGGCGGACGCCCCGTTTCCATCCCGGTCATGGGCCGGATTGCCGCCGGCACGCCGATCGAGGCGATCCAGACGCGCAGCCATACCATCCAGGTGCCGCCGGATCTGCTCACGACCGGCGAGCATTTCGCACTCGAAGTACGCGGCGACTCGATGATCGAGGCCGGCATCCTGGACGGCGACACCGTGCTGATCCGCAAGGGCGACGGCGCCGAGACCGGCGACATCGTGGTGGCGCTGATCGACGACGAGGAAGCCACCTTGAAGCGTTTCCGCCGCCGCGGCGCCTCGATCGCGCTCGAACCGGCGAACAGCTCCTACGAGGTGCGCATCCTGCCGCCCAACCGCGTGCGCGTGCAGGGCAAGCTGGTCGGATTGTTCCGGCGCTACTGAGCTGAGCCTTAATCCTCCGGCGCAAGATCTTCCGCGCGCGGCGTTGCGTCGCGCGACGTAGTTCGCGTCGTGGCCGGAACGGACGGCGCGGCGTCGGCGGTCGGCTTTGCCCGCGCCCACGGCCGGTCGTAGCCTGCCGGATACGCGACCACCGTCTCCCACCCCCTGCCCGTCCGGTAAAGCGCGCTCGCGCCGGTGCGTTGCCACACCGTGCGATCGATCGCCTGCGTGTCGCATGACGGCGGCGCGGTGCGCTGGCTGACGACCAGCGCCGCCTGGCGGCAGTCCTCTTCGAACGCCTCGGCGGCGAACGGCATGGCGACGATCGTGCCTGCGGCAAGCCGCACGACGCAGCCGATCTCGTCGCAGGTCACGCCGTTACCGAGCGAAGCATCCTTCGGCGTGCGCGCATCCGCGTCGGCCGCGAGCCATTCGCGCACCGCGAATGTGTCGCTGTTGGCGGCGCGCATGACCGAGAGCTTCCCGGAACTGCCGCGCACCGCGACCAGGTCGCCGCGGTCCGCCACATACACGTCCGGTACCGGGGCGCGCGCAGCCCACAGCGCTGCCGCGACGACAGCCGCCGCGCCGCTCCAGCGCAGCGGCGAGCGCAGCAGGCCGAGCAGCGCCAGCCCGAAGGTGCACAGCAGCAGCGGGCCGGTGCCGAATGCGGTGACGCGTCCGACCGCGCCCGGCAAGCTCGCGACGAACAGCGCAACCGAGATCATCCAGTCGATGCCGAGGCCCATCAGCCGCCACAGCGGCGCGTCGAATCCAAACGGCAGGGCGACGAGCGCCACAATCCCGGCCGGCATCACCCAGACAGATATGACCGGCATCGCCAGCAGATTGGCCAGCACGCCGTAGGGCGCGAGCCGATGAAAATGATAGGCCGCGTAAGGCGTGGTCGCGAGGCCGGCGACCAGCGATGCCAGAATGAGCGCGACGATCTGGCGCCCGCCCCACAGCGCGATGCGCGCCCCAGTCGAGGTGTCGGCGCCCGCAACGGCCCACGGCAGCCCGCGCTCGTAGGCGGCGATCAGTGCGAGCGTCGCCGCGAACGACATCTGGAAGCTCGGATGCACCACCGCCTGGGGCGCAAGCAGCATCACGCCGAGCGCCGCAAGCGCAAGATTGCGCAACGTCAGCGCCGAGCGATCGACCATGACGGCGACGAGAACGATTGCCGTCATGATGAACGAGCGCTGCGTCGCGACTTCGGCGCCGGACAGCAGCAGGTAGAAGAACGCCGCGATCAGCGCCGCGAGTGCGGCCCATTTCTTGATGGCATGGCGCATCGCGAGCATGGGCGAGAGCGCCAGCAATGCGCGCACCGCGAAGAACACCACGCCCGCGACCAGGGCCATGTGATAGCCGGAG
>DATEKY010000925.1:0-2634 GCA_035277225.1 Xanthobacteraceae bacterium | reverse complement strand
CACTTGCCGCGCTCCCATGGCGTGTCGTGCAGCGGCATGATGCCGATATCGAAAGCCGCGATGCGCGCGATCTCGCTGTCCTCGGTCCATTCGAAGCTCTCGGCGGGAATGCCCGAGAGCTCGGCCGGCACCGCTCCGCCGACGACATGCAGCCGCACCGACGGGACGGCGCGCAGCGCCGGCGCAATAATCGACAAATAATGCGCGTTGAGCGGAATGCCGATCCAGCCGACGGTGAGGCCTTGATGCTGCGGCTCCGGCAGATCGCGGTAACGCTCGAGATCGATCGCGCTCGGCACGATCTCGACCTGCCGCGCGCCGGCTTCGCGCGCGCGCCGCGCGATGTAGTCGTTGCCGGCAACGACGGTGTGCGCGACCTGCATGATCGCATCGATCTTGCGGCCGAGCAGCGGGCGCGTCCAGTGCATGTCGTAGCGGTGAAACCAGGCGTCGTCGTAGTCGACGACGTAAGGCATGCCCTGCAGGCGCGCGATATCGACCCACGCGGGCAGCCAGGGCAGCGCTTCCTTCTCGAGCCACACCAGGTCGTAGCGCAAGCGGCGCCGCAGCGCGTTGAAACGCCGCGTGTAGGACATGAACATGCGTCGCGCGCCAATCGGCGGACCGCCATAGAGCGAGCGCACGTAGTCATTGTCGAACAACGGGCGCACGTCGAAGGTGAAGCCCTGCCGTTCCAGCGCGGGCAGGAATTGCAGGAAGCGTACCCGGCTGCTGGCGCCGAGCCGATCATAGCGGGAGAGGAGAAGGACGCTGGTCATGGGTCCGGTCAGCGCAGCCGCAGCGACGAGTCTTCGCGATCATAGGTGAGGTGCGGCGAATAGTACGGATCGTTCAAAAGCTGCGCGCCCCAGCGCCGCTGCATGGTGGCGTATTCGTCGGCGAAGCGCTTCGCCTTCGCGGGCGTCAGGTCGCGGCCGCGGCTGACGGATTCATGGTGCACCAGTTCGGCGAACGGCGTCCACAAATTGAGATAGCCTGCCGCACGCACTTTCAGGCAGAAATCGACGTCGTTGAACGCGACCGTCAGTCCTTCGTCGAGCCCACCGACAGCGTCGAACACGTCGCGCCGGATCACCAGGCATGCCGCGGTGACCGCACTGACCTCGTGGACCGAGCACAGGCGCTGCAGATAGCCCGCGTCGTCGGCCGGCGCGAAACGGTGCGCGTGCCCCGCCACCCCGCCAAGCCCGATCACCACGCCGGCATGCTGCAGCCGCCCGTCGGGATAGATGAGCTTCGCGCCGACGCAGCCGACCTTTTGCTGAACCGCCAGCGCCACCATCTCGCCGAGCCAGCTCTCGTGCCTCACCTCGATGTCGTTGTTGATCAGCGCCAGGACGCTGCCGGTCGCTTCGCGCGCCGCCGCGTTGTTCAGGCGGGAGAAGTTGAACGGCTCGGGCCGGGATAGAATCCTGATCGCCGGATCGGCAGACAGCTCGGCGAAAAGTCGCCTGGTGTCGTCCTGCACCGAGCCATTGTCGACGATGACGATCTCGTAGTCCGGATAGCGCGTGAGCGCGCGGATCGAGCGGATGCAGGTCGCGAGCACATCCGCGCCGTCGCGCGTCGGAATGATGAGCGACACCCGCGGCGCAGGGTCGGGAATTGCGGGCGCGGCGCGCCGGGTGGCTGGCGATGGCGGCGGTTCACTCGCATGCCCCAGCAGCTTGGCGAGATGCACGACCGCGCGCGGCTCCGCATCGCCGGTGAGGCGCAGCAGCAGGTCGTGTTGTGCGTGGGCCGAGCCGGAGCGCCAGCCGCCGATGTCGCGGACCGCGGCACGGCGCAGCAGCGCAAGGTGACCGAAATAGTCCGTCGTCTGCAGCCAATGCGGCGACCACGCCGGCTTGAAGCGCCAATCGCTGCGCCGGCCGGCTGAATCGACGCGATCCTCATCGGCATAGATCGCGAGGGCGGAAGGCGCCTCTCCGATCGTCATGGCAAGGTCGAGCAGGGCGTGGGGCCGCAGCGCGACGTGCGGCGCCAGCGGAAGGACGAACTCGCCCTGCGCCACCGCGAGCGCGGCATTGAGATCGTCGCCGTTGGCGTTCACGACCCGCAGCTTCGCGGTGTCGAGGCCGCGCGCCGCAAGCGCGGCGGCGATCTCGCTCTGACGATCGGCGGGCGCCGCGACGACGAGCTCCCAATCCGGATAAACCTGTTCCACAACGCCGCGCACGAGGACGTCCAGCGCGGCCGCCGACGGCAGCACAGCCAGAATCGAGATCAGCGGCCGCCGCGCCAGCGATGCCAATCGCTCGGCATGGCGCGCGCGGTCGCGCTCCGGTGCCTCGTCGAAGATGCGGATCCAGGCCTCGTAAGGCGCCTCGCCTTTCGTGGCGGCCGAGCCGCGCGAGATCGCGATCGAGCCGGGACGCGTCAGGCGCCAGAGATAGTTCAGCCCCGACAACACCACGCCGAAACCGTCGCGGCGGAAGATATCGACGCCACGTTGCGCCGCGGCGGCGAGCTGACCGCCCATCCCGACGCGCGCGAAGCGGCAAAGCGTCAGCGCGCTCAGCCGCCCCGAGCCGGTGACGATGAGGGTGAGGCGCTGCAGCGCGTTTTCGAGGCGGAAGTGCGCGAGGAAATGGTTGCGCGCGACGACCGGCA
>DATEKY010000924.1:0-2278 GCA_035277225.1 Xanthobacteraceae bacterium | reverse complement strand
CCGCGCAGCCCGCCGAGCGGCCGAAGCTGATCGCCTTCGAGGGCCTCTACTCGATGGACGGCGACGTCGCCCCCGTGAAGGCGATCTGCGACCTCGCGGAGAAATACGGCGCGATGACCTATTGCGACGAAGTGCACGCGGTCGGCATGTACGGGCCGCGCGGCGGCGGCATCTGCGCGCGCGAGGGGCAGATGCATCGCGTCGACGTGCTGGAAGGCACGCTCGCGAAGGCGTTCGGCTCGCTCGGCGGCTACATCGCGGCGAGCCGCAATATCGTCGACGCGGTGCGCTCCTACTCGCCCGGATTCATCTTCACCACCGCGCTTCCGCCTGCGGTGTGCGCCGGCGTGGTGGCGGCGATCCGCCATCTGAAAGAATCGAACTGGGAGCGCGAGCGGCATCAGGATCGCGCCGCGCGCACCAAGGCGGTGCTGCACTCGGCCGGCCTGCCGGTGATGGCAAGCGACACGCACATCGTGCCGCTGTTCGTCGGCGACCCGGAGAAGTGCAAGCAGGCGAGCGACATGCTGCTCGCCGATCACGGCATCTACATCCAGCCGATCAACTATCCGACCGTGCCGCGCGGTACCGAGCGGCTGCGCATCACGCCCTCGCCCTATCACGAGGACGCACTGATCGATCAGCTCGCCGAGGCGCTGGTCGACGTGTGGCAGCGGCTCGAATTGCCGTTCGGCAATCGCGCGATGGCGGCGGAGTAGCGCAGACCCTCATCCTGAGGCGCCCGTGCGAAGCACGGACCTCGAAGGATACACCGCACGCGGACCGTCCTGGATCGGCGCCGGCTTCGAGCGAACTCCCGTTCTTTCCGGAAACAGCAAACGCCCGCGCGGCGCGCGTTCGTGCGCGCCGGCGTTTGCTTCGATAACTCGTTCCCCGCGAGACGATGTTCCCGCCACGTCGTCGCGTTGACGCGAGTGGAACGAGCGTTGGTCAGATTTTCCTGCCGCCCTGCAAAGCACAGCACGAGTAGTTCCGCGCGAAACTGGCGCACGGGTTCCGCGCACAAACGGAACTCTGCGGCACTTTTAGTCGAATGATAGAAACATTTGAACCAAGTTTAAGGCGATGCACTTGAGTCCCCGAAGGAAGGAGGTGCGGGGCAGTGAAACCAGAGGAGACCAACCATGCAACGCCCAGCAACACTTGCGGCATTGGCCGTTATGCTGTCCTTGACGACATCATTGACCTCGCACGCGCAGTCCGCGCGTCAGTTTAGAGAGCTTTCCGCCCAAGGCTGCGTCATCAGAGGCCACGCCGCCAACCGGCACTGGCTCTGCCCGCCCGGCACCCCTCTTTCCAATTTCGACCGTGAAGGTTTTGGCGCATTTTCCAGCGCGCCTGCAGGCCTTGCGACCGGCGGATCACCCGGGGCTATCGGCGCCACCAGTGGCGGCGTCTCCGGTCCCGCAGACGGTACGGCCGGCGCTGCGTTTGGCGGTGGCGCCACGTTCGGTGGAGGCGGTAGCGCTGCGGTCGGAGCAGGCGGTAGCGCTGCGGTCGGAGCAGGCGGCAGCGCCGCGGTCGGAGCAGGCGGCAATGCCTCGGTCGGCGCAGGCGGTAGCGCTTCGGTCGGAGCCGGCGGCAATGCCTCGGTCGGCGCAAACGGGCGAGGCACTGGCTCCACGTCCGGAACGGGCGGCTTTAGCGGACCTGGCCTCGCGACCGGTGGCCGAGGTGCTGGCTCGGCAGGAGGCTTTGCGAGAGGAAACAACGGCGTCGGCAATGGCGTCGATTTCGCTCCGCCCGGCACGCCTTTCGGCGGAATGGCCGCGACCAATGACATGGCGGGGAGAAGCCCCGGCAATCCGGGCGGCAAGAGCACGGCTCCCGGACAGGTCGGCACGGCGCCCGGCCAGGCCGGCAGCGGCTTCCAGGGCGGAAGTGCGGGTCGCGGCAGCGGCAGCAAGGGCAACGCCGGTGTCGGCAACGGCATCGATCCTGCTCCCGCCGGCACGCCGTTCGCCGGAATGGCTCCGACCAATGACATGGCAGGGAGAAGTCCCGGCAATCCGGGCGGCAGAAGCACGGCTCCTGGCCAAGTCGGCACCGCGCCCGGACACGCTGGCGTGAGCGGCACCGCATCCGGAGGCGGCCGCGGCGGCGCTGGCGGCCATAGCGGCGTAGGAGCTGGCGGCCATAGCGGCGTAGGAGCGGGATTCGGCGCAAGCGGAAGTGCCGGCGGCGGCCATGGAGCGAGCGCTGCGGCCGGCGGAGGTGCCGGTGCTGGTGCCGGCGCGGGTGCCGGGGCTGGCGCTGG
>DATEKY010000923.1:0-4661 GCA_035277225.1 Xanthobacteraceae bacterium | reverse complement strand
TGATCCGGGATGGGTACCGGTTTTCGGACAAGATCACGCGCAAAACGTAATGGAACTTTTGCGCGGCGCAGGCGTCATCCCTCGGGCGGCTGACTTCCCAAGGCGAACCCTTGCGCGCAATCACGGTCCATCCGCTTCATCCGAATTCCATCGAGCTGCGCGACGTTCCCGAGCCCGTGCCGGCGCACGGCGCGCTGCTGGCCGAGGCGATTGCGCTCGGCGTCTGCGGCACCGACCGCGAAATCATCGCAGGCGACTACGGCGCGGCGCCGGACGGCGCCGAGCGGCTGATCCTCGGCCACGAGTCGCTCGGCCGCGTGCTGGAGGCTCCGAGCGACAGTGATTTCAAGAAAGGCGATCCCATCGTCGGTATCGTGCGCCAGCCCGATCCGGTGCCGTGCGCGGCCTGCGCGGCCGGCCAATGGGACATGTGCCGCAACGGGCAATACACCGAGCACGGCATCAAGGGGCTGAACGGCTTCGGCGCCGAGCGGTGGCGCATCGATCCGGCGTTTGCCGTGAAGGTCGATCCCGCGCTCGGGCTCAATGCCGTGCTGATGGAGCCGACCAGCGTGGTCGCGAAAGCATGGGATCACGCGCATCGGCTGTGGCGCCTCGCCGATGCGCCGCGGCGCGTGCTGGTCACCGGCGCCGGCCCGATCGGCCTGCTCGCCGCGCTGCTCGGCAAGCAGCGCGGGTTCGACGTCCACGTCTACGATCACAACAAGGGCGGACCGAAGCCGGCGATCACTGCGGCGCTCGGCGCGACCTATCACTGCGACTCGGTCGAAGACCTCGCCAGACTCAACGCCGACATCGTGATCGAGTGCACCGGCGTGCCAGGCGTGATCGCCACGCTGCTGCTGCAGGTCGCACCCGACAGCCTCATCTGCCTCACCGGCGTCGGATCATCGCGCCGCGCCGAGTTCGACATCGGCTGGTTCAACCGCAACATGGTGCTGAACAACGGCGCGGTGTTCGGCAGCGTGAATGCGAACCTGCGCCACTACCGGATGGCGGCCGAGGCGCTCTCGCGCGCCGATCCAAAATGGCTCGCCCGGCTGATCACGCGCCGCGTCCCGCTCGACCGCTTCGCGGACGCGTTCGATCATCGCAAGGGCGACATCAAGACCGTGATCGAGTTTGCGGCATGATCGCGAACAGCAGCCGCATCGAGGACTACGCGCTGATCGGCGACTGCGAGAGCGCCGCGCTGGTCTCGCGCGACGGCTCGATCGACTGGCTGTGCTGGCCGCGCTTCGACTCCGACGCCGTTTTTGCGGCGCTGCTCGGCACGCCCGAGCACGGCCGGTTCCGCGTCGCGCCAGAGGGCGAGGTGAAGAAGGTCACGCGCCGCTATCGCCCCAACACGCTGATCCTCGAAACACGTTTCGAAACCGCCACCGGCACAGTCACGCTGATCGACTTCATGCCGATCCGCGGGCGTAATCCGGATTGCGTCCGCATCGTGGCCGGCGAGCGCGGCAGCGTGAAGATGTGCGCCGAGCTGGTGCTGCGCTTCGGCTACGGCGAGGTCGTGCCGTGGGTGCGCAAGCTCGGCGACGGCGCGCTGCGCGCGATTGCCGGTCCCGACATGGTGGTGCTGCGCACGCCGGTGCATCTGCACGGCGAGAACATGAAGACGGTCGGCGCCTTCACGGTGAGCGAAGGCGACCGCGTGCCGTTCGTGCTGAGCTATGGGCCGTCGCATCTGCCGATCCCCGAGGCCTTCGCCGCCGACGCGGCGCTGCAGGACACCGAGACCTTCTGGAACGAGTGGTCGCGCAAGGGCCGCAGCGAAGGCGAATGGTCTGACGCGATCTGCCGCTCGCTGATCACCTTGAAGGCGCTGACCTATGCGCCGACCGGCGGCATGGTGGCGGCGCCGACGACCTCATTGCCCGAGTGGATCGGGGGCAACCGCAACTGGGACTACCGCTTCTGCTGGGTGCGCGACGCCACGCTGACGCTGCTCGCGCTGATGAACGCCGGATACTTCGAGGAGGCGCAGGCCTGGCGCGACTGGCTGACGCGCGCGGTCGCGGGCCGCCCCGAGCAGATGGAGGTGATGTACGGCGTCGCCGGCGAGCGGCGCCTCACCGAATGGGAAGTGCCGTGGCTGCCGGGTTACGAGAAATCCGCGCCGGTGCGCATCGGCAATGCGGCGCATAGTCAGCTGCAGCTCGACGTGTTCGGCGAGGTGATGGACACGCTGCATCAGGGCCGGCGCGGCGGGCTATCGGCGAGCGAATCCGGCTGGGACGTGCAGATCGCGCTGCTGCGTCATCTGGAAAAAATCTGGCGCGAGCCGGATCACGGCATCTGGGAGGTGCGCACCGAGCCGCAGCACTTCACCTACTCGAAGGCGATGGTCTGGGTCGCGTTCGACCGCGCGATCAAGAGCGCGGACATGTTCGGACTGCCGGGCGACGTGGCGCGCTGGCGCAGCGTGCGCGACGACGTGTGTGCAGACGTGACGGCGCATGGCTGGAGCGACAAGCGCAACAGCTTCGCGCGCACTTATGGCGGCAGCGATCTCGACGCCAGCCTGCTGCTGCTCGCACCGGTGGGATTCCTGAAACCCGACGATCCGCGCTATCGCGCAACCGTTGAGGCGATCGAGCGCGACCTCGTGGTCGACGGACTGGTGCTGCGCTACGACTCGCTGAAATCGCGCGACGGACTGCCGGCCGGCGCAGGCGCGTTTCTCGCCTGCAGTTTCTGGCTCGCCGACGCTTATCTCCTGCTCGGCCGCCGCGACGACGCGGAGCGGCTGTTCAAACATCTGGTCGGCCTCGCCAACGACGTCGGCCTCTTGAGCGAAGAGTACGATTCGCGCGCGAAGCGCCACCTCGGCAATTTCCCGCAAGCCTTCTCGCACGTCGCGCTGATCAACACGGCGTTCAACCTGACGCGCGCCAGGAAGCCCGCCGAGCAGCGCTCGGAGCTGCCGACGGGAACCGCGAAAGCCGCCGAGACTGCGTCACCCGAACAGAGTCGAAAATCATAAGTCATTGTTTCAACTCAACAATGACCCTTTTGATCCGCAAAAATGCAACTCAAAAGTGCGTACTGGCGGCACACACTCGGCTCCTGCAAATAACAGGAAAAATACACCGGCTTCACTCGCGGCTCCTGAAATAACAGGAAAAATACAGGAGCTCCTTGCTGCACAGTCGGCCGGGCTTCGCTTTCAGCCGCTCCGGCTTCGATGTTCCCGACCGCGATTCACAAGTCAAAGGTAGCAGCTGCGCGATGCGCGCTCGCGCCCCGTCGCCGAATTCGGACTCGCATCAGGCAGTGCGCTCGAGCCGCAACACACAAGGCGCTTGAAGCAGGCGCGTGCTGTGTGTTCTCCCCACCCACCGCTCTGCAATCGCTGCGGAATTTGACCCTCGCTGTTGCAAAAGAGTGACGGACCCGCCGCGGTGGCGCCGCTATTGTGCGGAACTGTTTAAGGAACAGCGGCGATACTTGGCCGTTGATCCGGCACAAGGTTCGAGGGTCCGCACAATGCGTCTTGCGTCCGTTATCGCTCTGGCTGCCGTGGCCGGCACGCTCGTTTCCGTGGCGAGCCCCGCCGACGCGCAGCGGCGCGTCTACCGCGGCGAACAGACCGAGCGCATCACCATCATCGACGAGAACGGCCGCGCCCGCACCCGCATCACGGTGCGGCCGCGCAGCTTTCTCGACGGCGGCACCGAAGTGTTTCCGGGCGAGCGCAAGTTCACCGACTATGCCCACCCGCCGACCTACATGAACGCGTCACCGACCGCCGCGTGGGACCCGACCGGCACGCATCGCTCGCCGCTGCCGATGCCGTATCAGCTGCCGGGCTATAACCCGTATCTGCCGTATTGAACTCTGGCGCCGTCATCCTGAGGCGCCCGCCTAAGCTCTTGCGAAGGCGGGCCTCGAAGGATGATCGGGCACGAGCCGGGCCGTAGCCCTTCGAGGCCCTCGCTACGCTCGGGCGCCTCAGGGTGACGGATCACGCTACGCCGCCAGCCGCTCCACTTCCGCGATGATCGCATCGCCCATCGCCGCGGTGCCGACCGTCGTCGTGCCGGCTGACGCGATGTCGGCGGTGCGCAGGCCTTTCGCCAGCGCCGCCGCGATCGCCTGCTCGATCATGTCGGCTTCCTTCAGCATGCCGAACGAATAGCGCAGCGCCATCGCGAACGACGCGATCATGGCGATCGGGTTGGCCACGCCCTTGCCGGCGATGTCGGGCGCGGAGCCGTGCACCGGCTCGTACAGCGCCTTGCGCGTCTTCGTCTTCGGATCGGTCTCGCCGAGCGAGGCCGACGCCAGCATGCCGAGCGAGCCGGTGAGCATGGCGGCGACGTCGGACAGCATGTCGCCGAACAGGTTGTCGGTGACGATCACGTCGAACTGCTTCGGGTTGCGCACCAGCTGCATGCCGCCGGCGTCGGCCAGCACGTGCTCGAGCTGCACGTCCTTGAATTCGCGCTGATGCACCTGGCCGACCACCTCGTTCCAGAGCACACCCGTCTTCATGACGTTGCGCTTTTCCATCGAGGTCACTTTATTTCGCCGCTTGCGCGCCAGCTCGAACGCGACGCGCGCGATGCGCTCGATCTCGTAGGTATCGTAGACCTGCGTATCGACCGCACGCTTCTGACCGTTGCCGAGATCCG
>DATEKY010000922.1:0-2456 GCA_035277225.1 Xanthobacteraceae bacterium | reverse complement strand
CCCGGCGCAGCGGCGACTTCGCGCTTGCGGCGGTCGCCGTCACCTTGACGGTGACCGGCGGCAAGATCGCGCAGGCGCGCATCGCGATGACCGGCGTCGCGCCGACCGCGCGGCGCGTCACCGAGGCCGAAAAGCTGCTCGTCGGACGGCGGCTCGACGATGGTGTCGGCAGCGACGTAATCGACGCCGTCCGCGCCGCCTCGGAGCCGCCGACCGACCTGCACGCATCGTCGGATTATCGCCGGCATCTGATCGGCGTGCTGGCCACCCGCGCGATCGCCGCCGCATGGGGCCGCACATGAGCACGCGCGAGATCGCCGTGACGGTGAACGGCACGGTGCAGCGCCACGCGGTCGAGCCACGCCTGCTGCTGTCGGACTTCCTGCGCGGCACGCTCGGCCTGACCGGCACGCATGTCGGCTGCGAGCATGGCGTATGCGGGGCCTGCACGGTGCTGCTCGACGGCGACAGCGTGCGCGCCTGCCTGATGTTCGCCGTGCAGGCCGACGGCTGCCGCGTCGACACGGTCGAGAGCCTCGGTCGCATCGGCGCGCTCAACCCGCTGCAGCAGGCGTTTCACGAGCATCACGCGCTGCAGTGCGGCTTCTGCACGCCCGGCATGCTGATGACCGCGACCGACCTTCTGAAGAAGTATCCGCTCGCCAGCGACGACGACATCCGCGAGGGCCTCTCGGGCAACCTCTGCCGCTGCACCGGCTACGAGCACATCGTCGCGGCGATTCGCGCCGTGAAGGAGCGCCCATGAAGATGCATTGCCTCTCGGGCGGGCGCGTGCGCATGCGCAAGAGCGTCTACCTGCTCGACGCCGAGCGCAGCGAGACGATCGAGATGCCGGTCTCCTGCGTGCTGCTGCGCCATCCCCAGGGTAACGTGCTGTTCGACACCGGCTGCCATCCGTCGGTCCCGGACAACCCGGCGCGCTGGCAGGGCATGGAAAAGTTCATGACCCCGATCATGCGGCCCGGCGACAACGTGCTGACCGGATTGTCCTGCGTCGGCCTTTCGGCGGACGACATCGACGTGGTGGTGTGTTCGCATCTCCACCCCGATCACTGCGGCTGCAACGCGTTCTTCAAGCGCGCAAGCGTCGTTGTGCACGAGAAGGAGGTCGCGGCGGCACGCAAACCGGATGCCGTGCCGATGGGCTATCTGGCGTCCGAATGGGATGTCGGCACGCTCGATCAACTTAGCGGTCAGCGCGACCTGTTCGGTGACGACAAGATCGTGCTGATCGAGCTGCCCGGCCACACGCCCGGCAGCATCGGCGCGCTGGTCGCGCTGCAGAACAGCGGCACCTTCCTGCTCGCCGCCGACACCGTCAGCCTGCGCGTCACGCTCGATCGTAATGTTGCGCCGCGCAATACACAAGATCCGCAGGCGCTGCTGCGATCGTGGGAGGAAGTTCGCCGCATCGAGGCGCGCGGCGCGACCGTGCTGTGCGGCCACGACGCCGCACAGTGGGACACCTTGCGCAAGGGTGCCGACTTCTATGACTGACGCGGCCGACATCGCACGGCCGAAGATCATCGGCGCGCGCATCAAGCGCACCGAGGACCCGCGCCTGCTCACCGGGCTCGGCAGCTACACCGACGACCGGCAGGTCTCGCGCGTGCTGCACGTCGCGTTCCGTCGCAGCGAGCACGCGCATGCGCGCATCGTGTCGATCGACTGCGCCGCGGCGCGCGCCGCACCCGGAGTCGTCGCGGTGCTGACCGCGGACGATCTCAGCGTCAAGCCGCTGCTCGCGACCTCGCGCATGAAGGGCTACCACGCAACGCCATTGTGGCCACTCGCGAAGGGAAAAGTGCGCCACGTCGGCGAGGCGATTGTCGGCGTGATCGCGGAGAGCCGCTATCTCGCCGAGGACGCCTCCGAGCTGGTTGAGATCGAATTCGCGCCGCTGGCGGTGCCGGCCGACGCCATGGAGGCGCGGCGCGAAGGATCGCCCCTGCTGCATGAGGAAGCCGGCACCAACGTGCTGGTCGCGCGCGAGTTCAAGCGCGGCGACGTCGATGCAGCCTTCGCGGGAGCCGCGGTCACGGTCGGCGGGCGCTTCCGCATGCGCCGCCATACATCGCTGGCGATGGAGCCGCGCGCCTGCGTGGCCGAATACAAGGCCGGGCGCGATGCGCTGACGCTTCATTCGGCCACGCAGATCTCCGGCATCATCCGCGATGCGCTGGCCGACGCGCTCGATCTGCCGGGCCACCGGCTGCGCGTGGTCGCGCCCGACGTCGGCGGCGGCTTCGGCGGCAAGGGCTCGCTCTATCCCGAGGAGATCTTCGTCTGCGCGGCGTCGCGCCACCTCGGCCGCGCCGTGAAATGGACCAGCGACCGCATGGAGGATTTCGCCGCCAGCGCGCAGGCCTTCGACGAGATCGTCGATGCGCAGCTCGCGCTCGACACTGACGGCAAGCTGCTCGCCCTGCGTGCCG
>DATEKY010000921.1:0-3617 GCA_035277225.1 Xanthobacteraceae bacterium | reverse complement strand
CGTCGAGGACCCAGATCAGCTTGGGCCAGTCCTTGGCGTCGTCCACCACCGACTCGTCGGTCACGATCAGCAGCTCGCGCTCGAACAGCGGCAGCACGGTGTGGGTGAAGCCGTGATAGGGCGGCGAGTTGTCCCAGCGGCACAACGGTTTCGGGTTTGCCTTGTCGGCGATGTCGAGCACGTACATGCCGGCGTCGATGTAGCCGAGGTAGCAGCGGTCCGGCCGCTGCGGATAAACGTTGGTGTTGTGCGCGCGGAAGCCCATGTCGAACTGCTTGTGCCGCACCGGCGGCGGCGCCGCGTCGCCGACGCGCGTGCCCGGCATCCACCAGCGCCCGGCCTCCTTCGGCGACGAGGGATTGCGCACATCGAAGATCTGGTAGCACTGGTCGTCGAGCTGGTTGTGGGGGACGAAGTCCGCCGCGCCCGACGCCATGTGGACGTACTCGCCGTCGCAGAACCAGAGCTGGTGAACGCCGCGCGACTTCTCGCCTGAGCGGTCGACGAAGGCGATCGACTTCGGGTTCTCCGGCACCGAGATGTCGAACAGCTCGAAGCCCGCGCGCTGCTGGCCCGGCTGCTGCACCTGATAGGCGACCGCCATGATGTCGCCGGTGACCTCGAGCGAGTTCGAGCGCATGTGGCTGTGCGGCAGCTCGGTCTGCGTGACCACCTTCGGCTTGCGCGGATCAGATACGTCGACCGCAGTGAAATTCTTCGGCGCGCTCTCGTGCGCGAGCCAGATGATGCGCCGCCCGTCCCTGGCGATCTGGATCGACATGCCCTCGCCCATGCCGCCGAAGCCCTGCAGTTCGTGGTGGGCGATGAGCTTGAAATTCCATTCGATCTGGTCGGGCATTCCCGTGTCTCTCCGTGTCATGCCCCGCGAAGGCGGGGCATCCAGTAGTCGCCAAAATGTGTGGTGAGGTCGATGCTATTCAAAGTCCGTCGGTGATTACTGGGTCGCCCGCCTTCGCGGGCGACGACGAATGGATGGACTACGCCCCCGCCTTCGCCTTCTCCATGAAGTCCGGCCGCAGCGCCTTGCCCCAGTCCGGGATGGCGGCGATCTTTTTCTCCCGCAGCAATATCTCGGCCTGCTGCTGCATGTAGGGCCGCAGATCGTTCGGGAAGCCGGGATCGACGTCGACGAAGCTCATCGCCTTGCGGAACGTCTCCTGCGACAGCGTGTACCCCTTCGAGGTGTAGAACGCATAGATCGCGTCGGCGACCTTGTTCGGGTTGTCCTTGAAGTCGCGCGCGACCTCGAGCCAGGCCTTCAGGTAGGCGACGATCGCGTCCGGGTTCTTCGCGACGAAATCCGGCGTCGCCGCCATGAACACCGGCATCTTGTCGACGTCCCAGTAGTTCATGATCTTCACCGCGAGGCCGTCGGCCTCGGCGATCGCGTTGTAGGGCTCGACGTTGACCATCACGTCCACGGTCTTGGCCGACAGCGCCGTGATCATGTTGTTCACGTCCATGCGCACTTCCTGGTAATCGCCCTTCTTCAGGCCGGCGGCGGGCGCGATCTGGTCGACGAAGATGTTGCCGACCGACGAGCCGGTCTGGTTCGCGATCTTCAGGCCCTTGAGCTGCTCGACCTTGGTGAAGTTCAGGTCCTTGCGCACCATCACGCTCGCGGTCTTGCCGACGTGCTCGATCTGCGCGATCGCGACCAATCCTCCTTTGTCGTGGCCGAGGATCAGCGACGGCCCCGCATAGGTGCCCATGTCGACCTGCCGCGCCACCATCTGCTGCATGGTCAGATTTCCGGACGGCACGCCGAACTCCTCGAACTTCAGCCCGCGCTTCTCCAGCAATCCGGAGCGCAGCAGGTAGTAGGTCGGCATGCCCCACAGGTTGGTCTGGTAGCCCTGGCGGATGACGGTCTGGGCGAATGCCGCGCGCGGTGTGACGGCGGCGGCGAGCAGGGTTGCGCTCGCGGCAAGATAGTGCCGGCGGGAGAGGGTCATTGCGGTCCTCCGTGGCTGTTGTCTTCAGCAAGTGTCTGGGCGCGGGTCTCGCCCAGGTGAGTCAACAATTGCTTCTGGTATTCGAGGAATTCGACGCTCAAGGGATCGCGCGGGCGCGGGAGCGTGATCTCGATCGTCGCCTTCACGGTGCCGGGATGCGGCGACATCACGATCACGCGGTCGGCGAGATAGACCGCCTCGGCGACGTTGTGCGTCACGTAGATCACGGTCTTGCGGGTTTCCTTCCACACCTCGGCGAGCAGCCGCTGCATGTCGTCGCGGGTGAGCGCGTCGAGCGCGGCGAATGGCTCGTCCATCAGCAGCACCGACGGATTGTAGGCGAGGGCACGTGCGATCGCGACACGCTGCTGCATGCCGCCCGAGAGGTGATGCGGATAGGACTCGCAGAATTTTTCCAGCTTCACGAGTCGCAATTGCTGGCGCGCGATCTCGTCGCGCTCGGCCCTGCCGACGCCCTTCATCTCCAGCCCGAAGGTGACGTTGCCGAGCGCGGTGCGCCACGGGAACAGCTGCGCGAAGTCCTGGAATACGACGCCGCGGTCGAGCCCGTGGCCGTTCACCGGCTTGCCGCCGATGCGGATCTCGCCGCCGGTCGGCTGCAGGAATCCGGCGATCAGATTGAGCAGTGTCGACTTGCCGCAGCCGGAGGGCCCGACGATGCACAGGAACTCGGACTGCGCGATGTCGAAGCTCGCGCCTTGCACGCCCGCGACGCGCCCGGCGGGCGTGTCGTAGGTGAGCGAGACGTCGCGGACTTCGATGTGGGCCATCGGCGTTTCCGTGAGGTTTTTTCTTAACCTAGCACGGCGGGCGCCGAGGGCGGCAACTCCGAACCTCGTCCTGAGGAGCGGCCGCACATCCGAGCAACCGACCCCACCCTTCGAGACGCCACGCTTCGCGTGGCTCCTCAGGGTGAGGTCGCTCTAGGGCGCCCACTTCCCGGCGCGTTTCTCGGCGAATGAGGCGAGCCCCTCCGTCGCCTCCGCGGACTGGCGCTTGGCCGAATGGCTCTCCACCAGCGCGGTGATGTCCGTCTCGTCCAGGTCCGCCCAGGCCGAGCGCAAAATCCATGCCTTGGTCTCGCTGACCGCGCCGGGCCCGTTCGCCAGAACGTGCTCGACCATGCGGGCGCCTTCGGCTTCCAGCTCCGCGAGCGGCACCACCTTGTGGGCGAGCCCGATGCGAAATGCCTCTTCGGCGCCGAAGCGCTCGCCGGTCAGGGCGTAGCGACGCAGCTGGCGGACCCCGATCGCGTCGGCGAGCTGCGGAATGATGATCGCGGCGTGCAGGCCCCAGCGCACCTCGGCGATCGAGAACATCGCGTTGTCGGCCGCGATCACCACGTCGCAGGCCGCCACGATGCCGGTGCCGCCGCCGAAGCAGCCGCCCTGCACCAGCGCGATGGTCGGAACCGGCGCGAAGTTCAGCCGCTGCACCGCGTCGGCGGTCGCACGCGAGACGCGCAGGTTCTCGTCCGGCGCGGACTGGCGCACCGCATTGATCCACTTGAGATCGGCGCCGGCCTGGAAGTGCTTGCCGGTGCCCTTGAGCACCACGGCGCGCAGCCCATTGTGGCCACCGAGTGCATCGAGCGCCCGCAATACGCCGTCGATCAGCTCG
>DATEKY010000920.1:0-2060 GCA_035277225.1 Xanthobacteraceae bacterium | reverse complement strand
GATCTCGTCGCGATCGCGGCCTCGGGCCTCGCGCTGTGGCTCGCCGCGGGCCGGGGCGGGCGGCCGCCGCTGCTGCTGTCCGCGATCGCCTTCGGCATCGCGGTGTCGGGCATGCACTACACCGCGATGGAAGGGGTCAGGCTCTTTCCCCACGTCACCGCCGCCTCGACCGCGCCGGCGCTCTCGACCGATCTGCTGGCGATCGTGGTCGCGGTCGTGGCGTTTTGCGTGTCGGGGATTTTCCTGCTCTTTCTCGTGCCGGATCGTGCCGTGCCGGCGGCCTCGGCAGACGTTGACGTCCCGGCGATGGCGCCCGCCGTCGCCGAAGCGGTCACCAGTCCCGACCTTGGCCGGGGCACCACCGCGCCGCTCGGCGGAGCCGGCAGGCCGCCGCGGCGCTTTGCGCGCCATCTTCCGGTGGAGCGCGACGGCGCGACCCAGTTCGTCGCCGTGGACAGCGTCGTCGCCGTGCACGCCAACGCGCACTATACTTACCTGTTTAACGGCAACGACCGGTTGTTCTGCCCGCTCGCGATCAGCGATGTCGAGCAGCGGCTCGACGGCAGCCGCTTCATCCGGGTGCACCGCAGCCACATCGTCAATATCGAGCGGGTGATCGGCTACAAGCGCTCCGGCGACAACGAACTGGTCGAGATGCAGGCGGCGGAGCATTACGCGGTCCCGGTCAGCCGCAGCCGGGTCGGCTCGCTCAAGTCGCGTGTTGCCGCCATCACCGGCGCCGAGCTCGGCATCCAGCGCCGCCGCCAGCACGCCGCATCGCAATAACGATCGTTCATCGGGCGGACCCCTTGGGGCCGCCGCGCATCGAGTTGCGTCAACAAACCTGACGCAATTCGTGCAAACCGGCTGCATTTGGTGCGGAACCCGGTTTCCTCGTGCACCGTCTCTTGTTGCTGCACCGCACACGAGAACAAGATTTCCCTCATCAGAAAACCGGCATTGGGTGCCGCCGTGACGGCCTGCAGACATGACTGCAGTCGAGCCGAGCGGGACCCAAGGGGAGGATGCCCGTGATACCTCCGTCTTTCGCCTATCATCGCCCGTCATCGGTCAAAGATGCGGTCGGCCTGCTTGCCTCCTTCGGCGAGGACGGCCGCGTGCTGGCCGGCGGCCACAGCCTTATCCCGATGATGAAGCTGCGCCTCGCCGCGCCGCCCAACCTCGTCGATCTCGGCGGGATTTCCGATCTCAAGGGAATTGCGGCCGATGGCGGCGATATCGTCATCGGCGCCATGACGACGCAGCATGAGCTGATCGGCTCCGACCTGCTGGCAAAGAAAATCCCGCTGCTGCGCGAGACCTCGCTGCAGATCGCCGACCCGCAGGTGCGCTACCTCGGAACGCTCGGCGGCAACGTCGCGAACGGCGATCCCGGCAACGACATGCCGGCCGTGATGATGTGCCTGAACGCGGCCTATCAGGTTACGGGAAAGGGTGGCGAGCGCCGCATCCAGGCGCGGCAGTTCTATCAGGGCGCCTATTTCACCGCGCTGGAGCCGGGCGAGATCCTGACCGCAGTCCGCATCCGCCCGCCCGGTGACGGGCACGGCTGGTCGTATCACAAGCTCAAACGCAAGATCGGCGACTACGCAACCGCGGCGGCTGCCGTCGTGCTGACCATGAGCGGCGGTTCCGTCCAAAGCGGCGCGGTCGCGCTGACCAACGTCGCCGAGACGCCGCTATACGCCGAAGCCGCGACACGCCTGATCGTCGGCTCGAAGCTCGACGCCGCGACGGTGAAAGAGGCCGTCAAGGCCGCCGAGGCGATCACGTCGCCCGCGTCCGACCGGCGCGGCACACCGCACTATCGCACCAAGATGGCCGGCGTGATGGTCGCGCGCGCGCTCGCGCAGGCGGCACAGCGGGCGAAGGGAGGGTGACATGGCAAAATCGCAAGTCTCGCTGACGGTGAACGGCGCGGCCATCGACGCGCTGGTCGAGCCGCGCACGCTGCTGATCCACTTCCTGCGCGAGCAGCTCAGCCTCACCGGCCCGCATATCGGCTGCGAGACCAGCCATTGCGGCGCCTGCACGGTCGA
>DATEKY010000919.1:0-5588 GCA_035277225.1 Xanthobacteraceae bacterium | reverse complement strand
CCATCGATGCGGCTGAATGGGTCGGTCCGTACGACGATGAGAAGCTCGGCTTCGTGAAGGTCGCGAACAATTACTACTACCCGGGCTGGTGGGAAGGCTGCGGCCAGAGCCACAACATCATCAACATTGCGAAGTGGAACGAGTTGCCGAAGTCCTACCAGAGCATGCTCCAGGTCGCCTCTGGCGATGCGTGGGCCTGGGTGGTCGGCAAATACGACTTCGCCAATCCGCCGGCGCTGAAGAAGCTGATCTCGCAGGGCGCTCACCTGCGGCCGTTCCCGCAGCCGGTGCTCGAGGCCTGCTTCAACATGGCGCAGGAGGTCCACGCCGAGCATGCCAAGAACAACGCGATGTTCAAGAAGCTGCACGACAGCCTGCTGGCGTATCGCAACGACTGGTTCGGCTGGGAGCAGGTGGCCGAACTCACCTTCGACAGCTTCATGATGCGGATGCGTACGCGGACGTAACGCGCTCAGATCAAGCAAAGACGAAGCCCCGGAGCGCAAGCTCCGGGGCTTTTTGTTGGCTGCTGTAGGGTGGGCAAAGCGCGTCGCCGCGACAGCGGCGATGCACGCGCCCACGTGAATAATATCGTGTTGCCGTGGGCACGGCGCGCATGCGCGCGCCTTTGCCCACCCTATAGATGACGCATCTACTGCTTCGTCGGCGGGCCGAAATCCGGCGTCAGCGGCATCTCGGGCATTGGAATCTCGATGTCGACCTTCGAGGGATCGACGCCCTTGCCTTTGTCGATCCAGTAGGTCACCGACCCCGGCCACAGGATCACGATGGCCACCAGGATCACCTGCAGGACCACCCAGGGAATGGCGCCCCAGTATATTTCCGACGTCTTGATCGATTTCGGCGCGATGCCGCGCAGGTAGAACAGCGCGAAACCGAACGGCGGGTGCATGAAGCTGGTCTGGATGTTGGCGCAGATGAGGACGCCGAACCAGATCAGATCGATGCCGAGCTTGTCGGCCGCCGGCGCCAGCAGCGGGATGATGATGAATGCGATCTCGAAGAAATCGAGGAAGAACGCGACCACGAAGATGAAGGCGTTGACGAAGATCAGGAAGCCGAGCTGTCCGCCGGGGAGCGAGATCAGCAGGTGCTCGATCCACTCCTTGCCGCCGACGCCCTGGAACACGAGGCTGAACACGCGCGCGCCGATCAGGATGAAGGCGACCATCGCGGTGATGCGCATGGTCGAGGCCATGCCCTGGTAGAGCAGCGTCCAGTTCAGCGAGCCGTACATCATCGCAAGCACGAGCGCGCCGACCACGCCCATGGCGCCGGCTTCGGTCGGCGTCGCGAGACCCATGAAGATCGTGCCGAGCACGAGGAAGATCAGGCCGAGCGAGGGGACGATGCCGCGCAGGCATTTGATCGCCAGCGCCCAGCCGTGCAGCGTGCGCGCTTCCATCGGAAGCGCCGGCACATCCTTCGGCCAGATTATGCTGAGGATCGCCACCCAGGCGCAGAACAAGGCGACTTGGATGATGCTCGGCCCGATCGCGCCTGCATACATGTCGCCGACCGAGCGGCCGAGCACGTCGGCGAGCACGACCAGCACCAGCGAGGGCGGGATGAGTTGCGTGATGGTGCCGGACGCCGCGATCACGCCCATCGTGTGGCGCGTCGAATAGCCGTATTTGAGCATCGGCGTCATCGAGATGACGCCCATCGCGATCACCGAGGCGGCGACCGTGCCGGTGATCGCCCCGAGGATCGCGCCGACAAAGATCACCGCATAGGACATTCCGCCGCGCACCGGGCCGAACAACTGCCCGATCGAATCGAGCAGGTCCTCGGCGAGGCCGCAGCGCTCAAGGATCGCGCCCATGAAGGTGAAGAACGGGATCGCGAGCAGCAAATCGTTCGAGATGATGCCGAACAGCTGGTAGGTCAGATTGCCGAGAAAGTCCGGCCGGATCAGGCCGAGTTCGATGCCGATGAAGCCGAAGAACAGCCCGGTCGCGGCGAGCGAGAACGCCGCCGGATATCCGATCAGCATGAACAGGATCATGCCGCCGAACATCAGCGGCGCCATATTGTCGCGAACGAAGCTCATTGGAGGGGCTTCTCGTATTTGAAGTCGGCTTCGATCACGTGCTCGAGGGCGGCGACGCGCTTGATGATCTCGGAGATGCCCTGCAGCGCCATCAGCACGAAGCCGACGGGCAGCAGGAGCTTGACCGGCCAGCGGATCAGGCCGCCGGCATTGGTCGACGTCTCGTTGATCCGCCAGGATTCAACGAACCACGGCCAGGTGAAATAGACGAGGATGACGCAGATCGGCAGCAGGAACAGCAGGCCGCCGATGATATCGATCCAGATGCGAGTGCGCTCGGAGACCATGCCGTAGACGAGGTCGACGCGGACGTGCTCGTTCATCTTCAGGGTATAGGGGCCCCCGAGCAGAACCATGCCGGCGAACAGGTACCACTGGATCTCGAGCCAGCCGTTCGAGCTCTCGCTAAACAGATAGCGGCTCCCGGCGTTGCCCGCACTGATCAGGCACGCCAGCAGCACCATCCAGTTCGCTACGACGCCGAATTGTTCGTTGAGCCAATCGATGGCGCGGCTCAGGCGGAGCAACACACCCACTATCCCATCCCCTCCAGACGGCGTCCCGCCGCCCGCTTGCTGTTGCCCCAAATGCCCGATCTGTGCCGAGTTGTCGCACCTTAGCCCGAATTATCCGTGCGGCGTCAACCGAAACTTGGATCGCCGTCGGGGTGCCTCGCCGGAGCGCGGGGGCCGCAGGCTGCGCCTCGGGCTAACAATCGGTTAACCACGTAGGTCCATGATGCGGCGGCGATTTACGCGCGCAGGCGCCGGGACGGTCACCGGCATGCGGGTGGGGACATGCAGCGCCTGACGATCTCTGAACGGCTGCTTGCCGTTGCGCTACTGCCGGCGCTGGCCTTGCTGGCGCGGCACGCTTTCGGGCCGCCCGACAACGTCGTGTGGACGTTGTTCTGCGTCGCGGTCGCGGCGCTCGCGCCGGCACTGACGCTGCTGGTGGCGCTCTCGATCACCACGCAGGTGCGCCGCGCCACGCAGGCCGTCGCCGGGCTTGCCGGCCGGGGGTCGCGCGAAGTCCCGGCAAGCCGCGAGGCGCGCTCCGAGACCGTGCGTCTGGCGGGCGCCGTCGCCGAAATGCTCGGCTCGGTCGCCGAGCGCAAGCGCACCGAGAGCGAAGCGTCCCGCCTGGACGAGGCCGAGCGCACCGCGCGCCGCACCAACCTGTCGAACATGGCGACCGAGGTCGAGGCCGCGACCGAGCGGGGCCTGCGCACCGTCCTCGACGGTGCGTCCGTGCTGCGCACCAAGACCGACGACATGCGCGGCGCGCTCGAAGCAGTGCACAGCGCGTCGACCGAGACCGCGAAGGCTGCGGATCATTCGCGCACGATGAACGAGGACGCCACCCGGCTCTCCGACGAGGTGATCGCCGCGATCGATGCGATCACCGCGAAGGTGCAGGAAGGCTCCGACATCGGCCGCACCGCGGTCGAGCGCGCGGCCAACTCGCGCCAGACCATCGGGGCGCTGGCCAAGGCCGCCAAGGACATCGGTGACATCGTCGGCGTGATCACGGCGATCGCCGAGCAGACCAATCTGCTCGCGCTCAACGCCACGATCGAGGCGGCGCGCGCCGGCGAGGCGGGCAGGGGCTTCGCGGTGGTCGCCACCGAGGTAAAGACGCTCGCGACGCAGACCGCCAAGGCGACCGGCGAGATCGGCGCCAAGATCGCCGAGATCCAGTCGACCACCAGCCAGGCGGTCGCCTCGATCGGCGCGATCGCCGAGGCGATCGACCAGCTCTCGCTCGTGACCAATTCGGTCGCCGCCGCGATGGACCAGCAGCGCGCCGCGACGCAGGGCTTCGTCACCAATGTGCGCGGCACCACCACGGCGGTGTCGGACGTCGCAACGCGGATGACCGGCATCGCCGGCATGGTGACGCGCTCGAGCACCAATGCGGCCGAGGTCGCGCGCGTGGCGGCGCAGATGCAGCAGGCGTCGGAAAGCGTGCGCGCCGAGATCCCCGAGATCGTGCGCGCTGCGCTGCGCGCCGACTTGCGCGATCATCCGCGCTTCGACGTCGACCTGACCGCGATCGTCGAGCTGCACGGATCGAAGACGCCCGCGCGCGTGTTCGACCTCAGCCGCGGCGGCGTGCGCCTCGCCATGGTTGCGCATGTCGTGATGAACGCGGACGCCGCGGTGACATTCGGCGGGATGCGTCCGCTGAAGGGCAAGGTCGCCTGGATCGCGGGCGACACCTTCGGGGTGCGTTTCGAGCCGGTGATGCTCGAGGCGGGCGAGTTGCTCAAGCTCGCCGGGCTCGACAAGGCGGCCTGACCTAAGCGCCCGGCTCGCCCGGCGGCACGGCGGCGGCCAGGATGCGGCGGCGCATCACCTCGCGGTGCAGCGCGTACAGTCCGCTGCCGACGATCAGCGCGGAGCCGAAGATCGCAAAGCGATCCGGCACTTCGCCGAACGCGAAGTAGCCGCAGATGCCGGCCCAGATCAGCAGCGTGTAGCGGAACGGCGCGATCGCCGCGACGTCGACCCCGCGGAACGCGATCACGATCAGGAAGTGGCCGGTCGCGACCAGCGCCGCCGACATCGCCAGCAAGGCGATGTCGGGAAGCGCCATGCCGCGCCAGTCCTCGAACAGTCCCATGATCGCACCGAAGATCGCGGAGCCGGCTGCTGCCATGAACGAGATCACGATGGTGGGAATGCGATGATCGAGCTTGCGCGTGACGATGTCGCGCGCGGCGCCCGCGAAGGCGCAGACGATGCCGAGCAGCGCCCAGGCATTGAAGTTGCCGGCCGCGGGCTTGACGATCAGCAGCGTGCCGACGAAGCCGACGCTGATCGCGGTCCAGCGTCGCCAGCCGACCTCCTCGCGGAAAAAGATCACCGCAAGGGCCGTGATCATCAGCGGCGACACAAGATTGACCGCCGAGAGCTCGGCGAGCGGCATGTGGACCAGCGCGGTGGTGAACAGCACCATCGCGGCGCCGTCGAATGCGGTGCGCACGAGGACGATGCGCTGCAGGCCGAAGCGAAGCGACGCCAGATGTCCGGTCGCGACCAGGATCGTGCCGACCATGAGGGTCGCGATGACGCCGCGCACGGTGATGACCTCGCCGAGCGGGTAGCGCTGCGCGGTCAGCTTCACCAGCATGTCGTTGACGGCGAAGGTCGCCATCGCGCCCATGAGAGCGAACATGCCGCGGCGGTTGGCGCGCGCTGACGTCACCGGAACTCCGTTGGAAAGCCGCCGCGGAATGGCACGTGCGGGGCAGGGCGGGGTAACACGCGGGCGGCGCGCAGGTCGAGGATTTGGCCCGAATAGCGCGGATGCGCGGCGGGCATGACTCCGGCGCAATCTCCGGCCTCATGGTGAGGAGGCCGTCGGCGCGTCAGCGGCGGCGGCCGTCTCGAACCATGGCCCGAGGCGACGACGTCGATTGCGGCCATCCTTCGAGACGCATCGCTGCGCGATGCTCCTCAAGATGAGGGCAGGAGGGTCTAGCCCCCCGTCACGCTCATGTGGCGTGCCA
>DATEKY010000918.1:0-6243 GCA_035277225.1 Xanthobacteraceae bacterium | reverse complement strand
GATCGCGCGGCGCAGCGACAGCATCGAGGCGTTCGAGACGCGGCTGCGCGGCTGTATCCAGGCGCTCGCCTATTCGCACGACCTGCTGGTGCAGCACGACTGGGAAGGCGCGACGCTCGAGGAATTGCTGCGCGTGCAGCTCGCCTCGTTCGGCGGGCTCGACAGCGGCCGCATCCTCGCGCAGGGGCCGGAAGTGTTGCTGCAGCCGCAGGCGATGCAGTCGCTCGGGCTGATCCTGCATGAGCTCGGCACCAATGCGACCAAGCACGGCGCGCTATCGGTCGAGAGCGGACGGGTGACGATCGATTGGACGTGGCGCGACGAGGGGGTTGCGCTGACCTGGACCGAGAGCGGCGGCCCGGCGGTCGTGGCGCCGACGCGGAAGGGTTTCGGCCAGGTCGTGTTTGAGCGGATCGGCGCGGCACTCGACGGCGCGATCGCGACCGAATTTCGTCCCGAGGGGTTGGTCTGCGCGATCACGATCGGGGCGAGCAATTTGCTCCCGGTCGAATGATTCGCGCGCAACGTGTCACGGGCGCCACAGATCGGCCGATCTTCGATTGGTGAAAAACGATGAAGAATCAATGTATTATATGAAATAGTGGATATTAACTTGAGCTAACGGCCGCAAAAATTTCCGTCTGCCTTCCGTAGCGAAATCAGCTATCATTACTTCGGGTGGAAGGTGCGGGAGAGATCGATGCGTCGGCTCGCGACGACCACTTCGCTTGCGCTGTTTTCGCTTGCCGCCCTTCCGCTCAGCGCCGCTTGCGCCTCCGACATCGTTTGGGAGGTGCAGAACCCGTTCCGCTTCTTCAAGAAGGCGGCGGCGTTCAATATGCACGAGAGGGCTTACGAGGCGGTGCGCGGCAAGGCGGACAGCCCGCTGCCGGCCAACATGGTGTGGCGCACCGAGCGCCGGCTGAACGATCCCGATTGCGCCGACAAGTCGACCCCGGCGCGCTGCCTTGCGACCGCCCGGAAGGGCTATGAGCGCTCGCGCCTCGGTTGGGCGGCGCAGACGCTCGACATGGTCTGCTACGAGCGCAATTCGCGGCCATTCCGTTACCCGACCGTGTGCGAGCGGCAGTATTCCTGGGGCACCGCGAAGGAAGACTACGTGCTGCCCGACGCGCACACCGTCGAAGTGAAGCTGTCGGCCGAGCGCGTCACCGAGGCGGCGGCGGGCGAGTGCAGCTGGACGTTTCAGCCGCGCGCCGGCAAAGGCGAGAGCGCCAGGCTGCCGTGCAAGACCACCTTCGTGATCAAGCGCGTGCCCTATTCGCCTAACGCCAAGCTGTCGGGCGGGGAGGTGAAGGTGAAGCTGCCCGACGGGCGCGAGATCGCCGAGACGATCGCCGTCCAGGACGTTCTGGTCGTCGCGATGGGCGACTCGTTCATGTCGGGCGAGAGCAATCCGGATCGTCCGGTCACTTTCTCGGCCGCGCGCGAGATGGTCTACGACCCGAGCATGACGAACGACCGCGACCAGCTCGCGTTCCGCAGCTTCAAGAGGTCCGTGAAAACACCCGTCTACGGCCTCGCCTCGACCGACGACCAGTTCGACGCGAAGACGCTGCCGCGCCGGCGCATGGAGGACGAGGACAAAGGCCTCCAGTTCCGCCCGTCGTCGCGGGAATTCCTCGCCGCGTTCAACAAGGGCGGCGCGCAGTGGCTCTCCGCCGACTGCCATCGCTCGCAATACGGCTATCCGTTCCGCGTCGGCATCCAGATGACCCTGGAGAACCGTCACCGCGCGGTGACGCTCCTGAGCGTCGCCTGCTCGGGCACCGAGTCGCTCGGCTTCTTCCTCAATCACGATGCGCGCGAGCGCGCCGACGAGAAGGGCGGCGCGCAGGTGCCGCCGCAGCTCGATCAGGTCGCGGACCTTTTGTGCCGCGGCGGCGCGCAGGGCCGCACGCAGGCCGCGAGCTACACATTGCCGATGTACAAGCACGGCAGCACCGCGATCTCGGCGCAGGCCGTCTCCAAGCAATGGTGCCCGCCCGCCAACCGCAAGCGTCCGATCGACCTGGTGCTGCTCTCGATCGGCGGCAACGACGTCGGCTTCGGCGCGCTCGCGATGTACGCTTCGACCGAGAGCGCGCGCGACCTCGCCCCGATCGCGGGCCTGATCGGCAGCGAGATCCGCTTTGGACCGGAGGTGTCGCGCGCCTATCTCGGCGTGCTCGACAAGCGCATCAAGGCGGTGCGCGATGCGCTGGTCGAAGGCTTCGGCGTCGCGCCCGAGCGCGTGCTGCAGAACGCCTACGAGCCGATCCAGTATGACGAGACCGGCAGCTATTGCGGCAACCAGGCGACGCTCGGCATGGACGTGCATCCCACGCTCAAGGTGAGCAAGGCGCGGCTCGGCGAGGTTGCGAACATCGGTGCCGAGCTGGAGAAGCGGCTCGCCTGCATCGCCTCGACCGCGGGCAGGCGCGATTGTCCGGCGGGGCTTGCGACCGGCAGCGGCACCGGCTTCCGCTTCAGCACCGAGCACACCGCGGAGTTCATGCGGCGCGGCATCTGCGCGCGCGATCCGACCCGCGCGCTGGTCGACCAGGCGGCGATGAAGATGCCGCGGCGCTCCAAGGTGAGCGGTGATTTCGAGCCGTACTCGCCGGCCGGCGCGCTGCCTTACGCGCATCGCTGGCGCCTGATCCACAATCCGAACGACGCGTTCCTCACCGCGAATACGCATCGCGAAGGCATCTCGCCGTTCGACATTCTCCAGCCGGCCTATGCGGCTTTGTACTCGGGCGCGTTCCACCCGACCGCGGAAGGCCACGCGATCGTCGCCGATCACGTGATGCGCCACGTCCGCAGCGTCCTCGACAAGGAGAAGAAGCCGGTGCTCGAGGGGCGGCTGAACTGAGCCGCGCGACTATTCCCGCACCATTCTTGATGGCGGTTCGCTTCGCCTGAGCCCGGCAAAGAACGCAGCCGGGTTCGCGACCTTGTCGATCACGCATTCATACTGGCCGCGCGGCTCCACGCCGAGGATGGCGAGCATCGCCTTTTCCTGCTTGTCGCATTCGACCACGTAGACGCGCGCTTCGCGGCCCTCGATCCTGAACAGCGCGTAGCCGTAGCCCTTCTCGTCGGTGTTCGGCCGCGGCATCCCGCCCACCTGCGCGACGTGCAGCCCGCCGGCGATCGGGTGGAAGGTCACCGGATTGACCGCGCCCTTCTCGTTGACGAAGTCGTAGACGTTGCCGCGCAGCCGGATCTGCATGTACTCGGCCGGCTTGCTCTGGTCGCCGTATTGGTCGAACACCGCGTAGCGGCCGGGCTCGAGCGGCCGCTCCGCCGTCTCGGGCGCGAACACCGGGCGGTCGGAGGCGAAGCAGCCGGAGAGAAGCGCGGCGAGCGCCAGCGCCAGGAAGGCCGTAATCGAGCGCATCAAAATGCCCCCATTGCCCCGTCGGACCGCGCGTCGAGCGCGGCCGAATTCCATGGTATAATCGCCGCATGAACGTCGCATGGACAAGGGCTGCCGAAGGCTTTCCGCGCCGCGCATTCACCGTCGCGGATGTGCGGCGCATGATCGATGCTGGCGTTATCGCGGAAGGCGAGCGGCTCGAGCTGATCAAGGGAGAGCTCGTCGTGATGGCGGCGAAGAGCGTGGCGCATGACAACGTTCAGAACGCGCTCAATCTCGTGTTCGCGAAAGTCGTGCCGGCCGGCCTGTACGTGGGCAACAGCAGCACGCTTCAGCTGACCGAGGATATCCTGGTCGAGCCCGACCTAGCGATCATCTCGCGCGACCTCTACAAAAGGACCCCGCGGGGTTTCGCGCGTCCTCGGGCCGAGGACGTCTTGCTCGTGGTCGAGGTCGCGGTCACCAGCCTGGCGTACGACCGCGACGTGAAATCGCAGCTCTATGCGCAGCACGGCATCCGGGAGTACTGGCTGATCGACGCCAACGCCCGTACGACGTGGATCCATACGGGGCCATCTGCCGACGGCTGGACATCGATCGTCGAGCGCACGCCGGACGAAGTTCTGACGACGCCAGCGCTGCCCGGGCTCGCGGTCAGGCTGAACGAAATCGACTGACTACTCCGCCGCTTCTTTCGCGTGTCCGAGCCGGCGGTTGAGCGACTTAACCAGCTCCTCGGCGGCTTCGGCGATCACCGTGCCGGGCGGGAAGATCGCCTCGGCACCCGCTTTCTTCAGCGCGTCGTAGTCCTGCGGCGGCACCACGCCGCCGACCACGATCATGATGTCGCCGCGGCCCTGCTTCTCGAGCTCGGCCTTCACTTCCGGCACCAGAGTCAAATGTCCGGCCGCGAGCGACGACACGCCGATCACGTGCACGTCGTTCTCGACCGCCTGCCGCGCGGCCTCGCCGGGCGTCGCGAACAGCGGACCGATGTCGACGTCGAAACCGAGATCGGCGAAAGCCGATGCGATCACCTTCTGCCCGCGGTCGTGGCCGTCCTGACCTATTTTTGCGACGAGGATGCGCGGGCGACGGCCTTCGTCCTGCTCGAAGCCAGCGACAAGCTCCAACACCCGCGCGACAGCCTCGTTCATGCCGACCTCCCGCTTGTAGACGCCGGACAGCGCCCTGATCTCGGCGCGATGCCGTCCATAGACCTTCTCCAGCGCGGCCGAAATCTCGCCGACCGTCGCCTTGGCGCGTGCCGCATCGACCGCGAGCGCGAGCAGGTTGCCGTTGCCGCGGTCGGCCGCGCGCGTCAGCGCTGCGAGCGCTTCCTCTACCGCCTTCGGATCGCGCTCCTTTTTGAGCCGCGCCAGCTTGTCGAGCTGCAGCGTGCGCACCGCGGAATTGTCGACCTTGAGCACGTCGATCGGCTTCTCGTCGGTCGGACGATACTTGTTCACGCCGATCACCGACTGCGTGCGCGAGTCGATGCGCGCCTGCGCCTTGGCGGCGGCTTCCTCGATGCGCAGCTTCGGGATGCCGGCCTCGATCGCCTTGGCCATGCCGCCGAGCTCTTCCACCTCCTGGATGTGGGCCCAGGCCTTCTTCGCAAGCTCCGCGGTCAGCCGCTCGACGTAGAACGAGCCGCCCCACGGATCGGCGATCCGCGTGGTGCCGCTTTCCTGCTGCAGGAACAGCTGCGTGTTGCGCGCGATGCGCGCCGAAAAATCCGACGGCAGCGCGAGCGCCTCGTCGAGCGCGTTGGTGTGCAGCGACTGGGTGTGGCCTTGAGTCGCCGCCATCGCTTCGATCGCGGTGCGCACCACGTTGTTGTAGACATCCTGTGCGGTCAGCGACCAGCCCGACGTCTGCGAGTGCGTGCGCAGCGAGAGCGAGCGCGCGTCCTTCGCACCTTCGGCCTTCATCAGCTTCGCCCAGATCAGGCGCGCGGCGCGCAGCTTCGCGACCTCCATGAAGAAGTTCATGCCGATCGCCCAGAAGAACGAGAGGCGCGGGGCAAAACGATCGATGTCGAGCCCGGCCTTCTGCCCGGCGCGCACGTATTCGACGCCGTCGGCGATCGTGTAGGCGAGCTCGAGGTCCTGCGTCGCGCCCGCCTCCTGCATGTGATAGCCGGAGATCGAGATCGAGTTGAACTTCGGCATGCGCTCCGAGGTGAACGCGAAGATGTCGGAGATGATGCGCATCGAGGGCGTGGGCGGATAGATATAGGTGTTCCGCACCATGAACTCTTTGAGGATATCGTTCTGGATCGTGCCCGACAGCTTCTCCGGCGGCACGCCCTGTTCCTCCGCCGCCACGATATAGAGCGCGAGCACCGGCAGCACCGCGCCGTTCATCGTCATCGACACGCTCATCTGGTCGAGCGGGATGCCGGAGAACAGCGTACGCATGTCGTAGATGGAATCGATAGCCACGCCGGCCATGCCGACGTCGCCCGACACGCGCGCGTGATCGCTGTCGTAGCCGCGGTGGGTCGCGAGATCGAACGCGACCGAGAGGCCTTTCTGTCCGGCCGCGAGGTTGCGGCGATAGAAGGCGTTGCTGTCTTCCGCGGTCGAGAAGCCCGCGTACTGGCGCACGGTCCACGGCTGCGTGACGTACATCGTCGGGTAGGGGCCGCGCAGATAGGGCGCGATCCCCGGATAGGTGTCGAGGAAGTCGAGGCCCGTTACGTCGTCCGGGCCGTAGATCGGCTTCACCGGAATGCCTTCCGGCGTGAGCCAGGGCTGGCCGTCCGCGCTGTTTTGGTTCGCCGCGGCAGGCGCGAAATCAACGCTCGCGAAATTCGGGACCTGAGTCATGGTTCGTTCCAGGACGGCGCGATT
>DATEKY010000917.1:0-2948 GCA_035277225.1 Xanthobacteraceae bacterium | reverse complement strand
GCCCGAACCGCCGCGCCAGGTGCCCGAACAAGAGGCCGGTCGAATGGCGCAAGTCCTCCTCGACCGCCGCGAAGGCATCGTCGATGTACACTTCGGTCCAGCACAGCGGCGGCTCGCGGTCGGCGACGATGCGCCAGCCTTCGCTGCGCAGCCAGATCTTGTCTTCCGGACACCCGAGCTTCTGGGCAAGCTCGCCGCGCGCCACGACGTGCTCGATGCGCTCGCTGCGCAGCTGCGTCTCCTCGGCGTATTGCTGCAGCTGCGCGAGCGAGGCAACCGATTGGGTAAACGCCGGCAGCGGGGTCGATGCCAGCACGGTCGTGCCGATGCCGCGCTGGCGCGCGATCAGCCCCATCCCGCCGATGATGCGCATCGCCTCGCGGATGGTCTGCCGGCTTGCGCCGTAGATTTCCGACAGCGACGTCTCCGGCGGCAGCAGGCTGCCAACCGGATACTTGCCGCCGTAGATGTCGCGTGCGAGATCGCGGCTGATCGCGAGATAGCGCGTCGCTTCCGCTCCCGGCACGCCGGGCCGCGCCGTCTTGGCGGCTGCGCTCTTCACAGCGCTCCCGCGGCGCGCAGCCGCGCCAGCTCCTGCGGCGCGAAGCCGAGCCTGCCGAGGATGTCGTCGGTATCGGCGCCGAGCGCCGGCGCCGGCTCGCACGGCATCGCCTCGCCCGGGCAGCGTACCGGCGGGGCCAGCATCTGCACCGCGCCTTCCGGACGCTCGGCGGCACGCACGCGCCCTTCATCCTTGACGAACGCATTGTCGAGCGCGGCCTTCACGTCGTGCACCGGCGCTGCCGGCACCGTGCCCGCGAAGAGTTCGATCCACTCGGCGGTGGTGCGTGTCGACAGAGCAGCGTCGAGCTCGACGGTCAGCTTGTCGCGATTGGCGAGCCGCGCCTTGAAGTCCCGGTAGTCTTCGCGATTGCGCCATTCCGGCCGCCCGATCGCGTCGCACAGCACCGGCCAGAACTTCTCCTTGTTGCACATGATGAAGATGAAGCCGTCTTTGGTGCGGTAGAGCTGGCTCGGCGTCAGCGAGGGATGGCTCGAGCGCGGCGAACGCTGTTGGTTGATCCCGGCATTGAGATACCAGACCGCCAGGTACGTGAGGTTCTGCAGCGCGGCGTCGAACAGCGACACGTCGATGTCGCGCCCCGTTCCGCTCGCGCGCGCCGAGACCACGCCCGAGACCAGCGCGAAGGCGGCGTAGAGCCCGGTCATCTGGTCGACGATCGACAGGCCGAAGCGGCTCGGCGGGCCGTCGGGCTCGCCGGTGAGCGGCAGATAGCCGGCCTCCGCCTGCATCAGGTAATCGTAGCCGGGCCAGGCCTTACGCGGCCCCTCGCGGCCATACGCCGACAGGTGTGCGCAGACGATCTTCGGATTGACCGCCTTCAGTGCATCGTAGGTGACGCCGAGACGCTCCGGCTGGTCGCCGCGCAGATTGTCGAGCGTCGCGTCGGCCGAGCGCACCAGCTCATGGAACACGCCGCGCGCTTCGGGATGCTTGAGGTTGAGCGTGAGGCTGCGCTTGTTGCGATTGAACGCCTGGAAGAAATGGCTGTCGCCCGGCCCGAAGTAATACGGGCCGACCGCGCGGCCGATATCGCCGCCCTCCGCCGGGTTCTCGATCTTGATCACCTCGGCGCCGAGGTCGCCCAGCAGCATGCTGCCGAACGGCCCAGCGCCGTATTGCTCGACCGCGATGACGCGGACGCCGGAAAGCGGGAGCATGTGCGGTCCTTCTACGGCGCGGCCTGGCAGATGCGGTCGATCACCGGACGCACGTCGGCGGCACGGTCGAGACCGAGCACCGCCTCCTGCACCTCCGCGGCTTGACGCGCCGAGAGGCGCATGCGCGCGTTGCCGGTGAACTTCTCGATGATCTCGGCGTTCGACAGCGGTCGGTCGGCGCAGCCGCGGTTCATCGCCTCGCGGTGCATCAGCACGCGGCCGTCGCGCAGCGAGATCTGCACGTCGCCGGTGTAGTGGCGCGGGAAGGTCGAGCGCGGATCGACCTCGTAGTCGACCAGGTCGCACACGCGCAGGATCGTCTCGTCGGTGAGCGCGTCGGGCTCCAGCTCGGCGAGCGTGAACTGGCCGCGGATGAGGCTCGCCGCCACGAGGTACGGGATCGAGAACTGCGCATCATAGGCGTTCGCCGGACGGCGCTTGTTCGCTACCGGCTCGCACACGGTCTTGACCACCTCGCCCGGCACCAGCGCCTTGATGCGCACGATGTCGTCGATCTCAAACTTGTGTTGCCGCGCCAGGATCATCGCGGCGTCGGCGCATGCATGGGTGAAGTGGCACGCCGGCAGCGGCTTCACGGCAATCGCCATCGTCTCCCAGATGCTGCCGAGGCCGGCGGTAGCGCGGCCCCAGCGCTCGTCTTCGAGGCCGCCCTGCAGATACGAATTGAACACGCCGAAGCGGCCCTCGTAGGCACGGGTCGGGCCGACGAAGCCTTCGCGGCCAAGCGCCGCCGCCGTGATGCCGGCCTGCGCCGCCCATCCGGGATGCATCCGCTTGGTCCAGGCGCCGTCCTCGAGAAACTCGAGGCTGCCCGCCGCCATCGACAGCGCGATGCCCTGCGCCATCGTGAGCGCTTGGGGAGAAAGCCCCATCAGCGTGCCGGCGGCGAGGGTGCAGCCGAACACGCCGATCATGCCGGTCGGGTGAAAGCCGACCTGATGGAAGTGGCCGCTACCGACCGCGCCGAGCCGCGTCGCGGCCTCGACGCCGGCGACATAGGCGGTGACCAGATCGGCGCCGGACTTGCCGCGCATAAAGGATGCGGACATGACCACCGGCCACAGGCTCGCGGTCGCATGGATGATGCCGCCGGTGTGCGTGTCGTCGAAGTCGAGCCCATGCGCGAGCACGCCGTTCACCAGCGCGGCATCGCGCGGCGAGAGCCGCTGCGGCAGTCCGATCAC
>DATEKY010000916.1:0-4601 GCA_035277225.1 Xanthobacteraceae bacterium | reverse complement strand
GGCTCGCCCACGTCGTAGCCGCGCTGAGCGAGAAGCTGCTGCAGCTCGTAGCGCTCGGCGCGCGTGAGCACGCGCTCGTGGCGCGGCCATGCCTGCACGAACGGCTCGCCGCCGCGCAGGCGGTCCGCCAGATGGCCGATGGCCAGCGCATAGGCCTCGGCCGGATTGTATTTCATGATCACGCGGAAGTTCTGCAGCATCAGGAAGCCCGGCCCCTGCGCGCCCGCGGGCACGAGCAGGTAGGCGCGGTCCCCGCCGCGCGGGAACGCCTTGCCGCCGGCGCGGCGGATGCCTGCGCGCTCCCACTCGGCGAGACTCATCGTGCGCGAGCGGTCGGCGAGCAGGAAGTTGAATCCCTTCGGCACCACGACCTCGTAGCCCCAGGTCTGGCCGGGGACCCAGCCGTCCTTCTTGAGATTGTTCGCAGTCGAGGCGACGAGGTCGGGCACGGAATCGACCACGTCGCGGCGGCCGTCGCCGTCGAAGTCGACGGCGTAGCGCTTGAACGAGGTCGGCATGAACTGGGTGGGACCGAAGGCGCCGGCCCACGATCCCTTGAGATGGTCCGCCCGCACGTCGCCGCGCGCGAGGATTTCCAGCGCCGACAGAAGTTCCTCGCGGAAAAAATCCTGGCGGCGGCCGATGCAAGCGAGCGTGGCGGTCGAACGGATGACCGAGCGCTCGCCGATCTGCGTGCCGTAGTTGGATTCGACGCCCCAGATCGCGGCGACGACGTAGCGGTCGACGCCGTAGGCCTTCTCGACCGCGTCGAAGGTCGCGCGGTGCTGGGCGAGAATCGCGCGCCCGTTCTTGATGCGATCCTCGTTCACCAGGATGTCGAGATAATCCCAGAACGATTTCGTGAACTCGGGCTGGGCATCGAGCAGGTCCATGATGCGCAGGTCGGGGGTGAGCCCCGCGAGATTGGCATCGAACACCGAGCGCGAAACACCGCGGCGCTCGGCCAGTGGCCAGAGCGCGGCGAGGCAGCCGCGGAAATCGGCAGCGGCGGCGCGGATCGCCTGCGCCGTCATCAGGGGGTGGTTGGAGCCGCCGGATTCGCCGCTCCATTCCGGCGCCGTCGCGTCGCCCGCAGGCGCGGTGGCCGCCGCCGGCGCGTTGAACAGCGCGCGGATGTCCGGGAACTGGGGTGGGTTCAATCGGTCAATGCAACACGGCTCGTAGTTTATCGGCGGGTGTTTCAAAGCCCAAGGTCTTTCGTGGGCGTTGATTGAGCCGCAGGGCAATTTTGTTCATGTGCGCCTGAGAGAAACGCGATAGATCGGTTCCCCTCGGGAAATACTGTCGCAGTAAGCCGTTGGTGTTCTCGTTGGTGCCGCGCTGCCAAGGACTGCGTGGATCGCAGAAATAAACCTGAATTTTTGTGGCGATGGTGAAGTTCTTGTGGTCAGCCATCTCCTTACCTCGATCCCAGGTCAAGGAGCGGCACAGTTGCTGAGGCAGTTTGCTCACGTGCTTGCCGAGCGCGGCTACTACAGTCGCCGTGTCCTTGCTCGGCACCTTGAGAAGCATCACAAAGCGAGTATGGCGTTCGACGAGCGTCACGATGTGCGTGTTGTTCGCTCCGCAGAGAAGGTCGCCTTCCCAGTGACCTGGCACGGCGCGGTCATCGACATCGGCTGGCCGTTCACGAATGGAGACGGTATCGACAATCTGTCCCAATCCGCTCTTCGTAGTGCCGCCCTTGGCTTGACGCATTTGCCGCGCTGTACGCAGGTGCGCCATTAGCTGCTTCTTCAGCACGCCGCGCGTCTGAATAAAGAGACTGCGATAGATAGTCTCGTGAGATATCTGCATGCCTTGGTCGGCAGGGAATTGCCGCTTCAGCCAGCCAGAGACCTGCTCCGGGGACCACTGGAGTGCGAGCTTCTGCGCGACCCGCCATCGTAACTCCGCATGGCACGCCAAGCGACAAGACTTCGGGCGCAATGCCCGCTCCCAGGCTCGCGTCTCAGCTTCGCTTGCGCGGTAGGCGCTGCAGCCACCGTTCCGCCTTATCTCTCGACTGACAGTCGAGGGCGATCGTCCGAGCCTCTGTGCGATTTGCCGCATCGACTGACCGGCCGCAATACCACGCGAAATCTCTTCGCGTTCATCGCTCCTCAGCGCTACCCGAGCTCTGCGGCGTGGCGTTGGCGCAATTCCTCCGTTGAGAGCTAAGATCCGATAGACACCGCTCTTGTTCCTCCTCTCGAGCGCTCGGGCGATGTCCGCTACACATTGACCGCTCTTCCAGCGCTCCCACAGCTCAGCCTTCTGTTTCGGCGTGAACCAGGTCCGTGCATCCATGCGCATACCTCCTCATCTGGCAAGATTAGAAGGTGTTGCGTCGATCGGTTGAGATCACCGTCAAAGTCGGTCATTCGACGACATGCACGCGATGTCCGGATTGCCCCTGCAAGCGGACCTCCGCGCTTCATCGCCGTTTGTCGCAGAAGTGCCATGTGTGGACGGCTCCGAGTTGGCAAGGGAAATCTTCACGTTGCGTTGCTGGTCGGTGCAGCCATGTGTTCGGCCTGTTGGTGCGGTTCACATGACCGCTGGCCATAATGCCCTCCGCGGATCAGGTCCCGGTCAAAAGCCCGCATTCGACAATGCAATGGCACATGTGGGTTGTCCTGATCGCCGGATCGACCGGCTCTGCATTACGTGCTGTCCGCCCTCCCAACCTTCACATCACGCCGGATGTCCGGCGCGATCTCGTTACGCCGCAAGCGCGACGGGTTCCTTGTAGCGCTCACCCTTGGCCATCATCGCCCAGGCCATCCGTGCAATCTTGTTGGCAAGCGCGATGGCGGCAACCTTCGTCGGTCGCCGCGCCAACAATGCCGTGAGCCAGGGCCGATGCTTACTGCCATGGATCTTGGCATATCGGATGACGGCGAGCGCCCCAGCCACGAACAGGCCGCGCAGATAGCGATCGCCTTGCTTGCTGATACTGCCGAGCCTGTTCTTGCCCCCGCTCGAGTGCTGCTTCGGCACGAGCCCGATCCAGGCCGAGAAATTGCGCCCTGACCGGAAGGATTTTGGGTCAGCAACGGTAGCCACTAGAGCGGTAGCCAGTACCGGACCGACGCCGGGACAATCATCAAGCCGCCGGCTCGTCTCACTCGATCGGTGCCAGGCTCGGATCATTCGGTCGAACTCCAGAATCTGCTCCTTCAGCCTTCGCAATTGAGCCCCGAATGCCAAGAGACACGCACGGGCTATCTCAGGAACTCGCTTGTCGTTTGGATCGGCAACGACCTTGAGCAGCTCCTCGACACCGTGGCGCCCGACCGGTGCAATAATCCCGAACTCAGCAAGATGGGCGCGGATCGCATTGATCACGGCGGTCTGCTGCCGGATGAAGAGATGGCGCGTGCGGTGGAGCACCAGGCCGCACTGCTGCTCGGGTGTCTTGGTTGACACGAACCGCATGTTTGCCCTGGTGACCGCTTCGCAGATGGCCTCTGCGTCAGTGGCGTCATTCTTCTGCCGTTTGACGTAAGGCTTGACGTAGGCCGGGGGCATCAGTCGCACGGTGTGGCCAAGTGCTTGAAGCTCACGTGACCAATGGTGCGATGAGGCGCAAGCCTCGATGCCGACTAGGCAGGGTGGCAGCTTCTCGAAGAACGCAAGGACGTAGCGACGCTTCAACTGACGGCGGACGACCACTTGCCCGGCAGCATCAACGCCGTGCACTTGAAAGACCGACTTGGCGATGTCGAGACCGATTGTCGTAACCGTTTGCATAGCTGGCTCCTCCGAATCGTGGGAGCCTTAACAGCGCCCACATCCATGGCACTCAGGTGCCGGTGGAGGAGCCGTCCACAGCATCATAAGCGGCCGTGAGCGCACGCAGCAAACAGTAGCGGTTAATCGATCACCTCGTCGGCGGCAACGAGCAGCTTGTCTGGCACTGTCAGACCTAGCATCCTGGCGGTCTGTTGGTTGATGACGAGCTCGAACTTCGACGCCTGCACCACCGGCAGTTCTGCCGGCTTGGCGCCCTTGAGGATGCGGCTTGCGTAGACGCCGACCTGGCGGTAGGCATCCCTCAGGCTCGGTCCGTAGCTCATCAGCCCGCCAGCTTCGACAAAATCGCGCAACCCTAATGTCGTGGGGACGCGGTGGAACGCCGCCAGGAGGCTCAGTTGCACGCGCCGGCTCAGAAAAAAAGAACTGGGGGCGACGAAAAGCACGTCCGGTCGCTCGTGCGAGAAAGTTGCGAAGGCTGCATCGATCTCTCGCGCGCTGCCGGCCTTGAGAATGCGGGCCTGCAGTCCCCTGGGGCCGATCGCCGCGTCCAGCTCTCGCAACGTGACGTCAGCGGTAGGATCGTTTGGATTGGTTAGTACAGCCATGCGGGTCGCGCCTGGCACCAGCTCATGCAAGAACTCCAACCGCTTTGCGGTCAACTCGGCGATCAAGGTGCTGACTCCTGTCAGGTTGCCGCCCGGCCGGGCGAGGCTGGCCACCAGACCCGAGGTCACCGGGTCATCGGCGACATTGAAGATGACGGGGATCGTCGTGGTCGCCGCCTTGGCCGCCAATGCCGCTTGGGCGCCTCCGGTCGCGACGATGAGGGCAACCTGTCG
>DATEKY010000915.1:0-2303 GCA_035277225.1 Xanthobacteraceae bacterium | reverse complement strand
TCGGCGATGCCCACGTCGAAACAGCGGTTGGGAAATTCCTTGGCGAAGAGGTCAAGGCCGGTGCCGGACGGCATTGCCGCGGTAATGGCGATGATCTTCTCGTCCTTCTTCGCCTCGCGGATCAGGGATTCCGCGAACACTTTGGTATAGGACGGCGCGTTCGCCTGCGCCTTGGCCTGCTTGCCGGTCGCGACGTCGAACTTCACGACGCCGTGGTACTTGTCGGCGGATTTTTCCGCGGGCTCGTAGCCCTTGCCCTTCTGCGTCACGATGTGGAGGAGGATCGGGCCATTCTCGGCGTCGCGCACGTTCTTCAGCACCGGCACGAGGTGGTCGAGATTGTGCCCATCGATCGGGCCGACGTAATAGAAGCCGAGCTCCTCGAACAGCGTCCCGCCGGTGAGGAAACCGCGCGCGTATTCTTCCACGCGCAGCGCCTTCTCCTCGACCACTTTGGGCATGCGCTTGGCGATCTGCTTGCCGATCTCGCGCAGCGACGTGTAGGTGCGCGAAGAGATCAGCCGCGCCAGGTAATGCGACAGCGCGCCGACGGGGGGCGCAATCGACATCTCGTTGTCGTTCAGGATCACGATCAGGCGCGAGTTCATCGCGCCGGCATTGTTCATCGCTTCGTAGGCCATGCCGGCCGACATCGCGCCGTCGCCGATGACCGCGATCACGTTGCGCTTCTCTCCGCCGAGGTCGCGCGCGACCGCCATGCCGAGGCCGGCGGAAATCGAGGTGGAGGAATGCGCGGCACCGAACGGGTCGTAGTCGCTCTCGGCGCGCTTGGTGAAGCCGGAAAGGCCGCCGCCCTGACGCAGCGTCCGGATGCGGTCCCGCCGCCCGGTCAAAATCTTGTGCGGATAGGCCTGGTGGCCGACGTCCCAGATGATCCGGTCGTTCGGAGTATCGAACACGTAGTGCAGCGCGACGGAGAGTTCCACGACGCCGAGGCCCGCGCCGAGATGACCCCCGGTGACCGCGACCGCGCTGATGGTCTCGGCGCGCAACTCCTCGGCAACCCGAGGCAGATCGTTTTCGTTGACGCCGCGCAAGTCGGCGGGGGTCTTGATCGTGTCCAACAGTGTGGGCTTCAACGTCATGATCGGAACAACATCATCGTTAGAACATGAGGTGGCCGCCAGACGGCGACCTGTGAGTTTGCCCCGGGGCTTACCGCACTGCAATGACGTAGTACACGCCTCCGCCAATCGCCAGCAAATCCCCGCAATCGACCAGGCGTGAAACTTGTGCTAGCGCCCGGCAACGCGCTTAGGCGACAACGCCCGCAGCGCGCGATGGTTCAGTGGCCTGAGGCATTTCGCCTTCTTGGAACTTGAGAAAAAGTCGAGTTAAAACAAAGGCATGCTTAGACACGCTATTGTTTCGGTCGTCCTCCGGTGCACGCGTCATGCGTGGTTGACGATCATCGTGGCTATGGTGCTGGGGGTCATTTCGGGCGTTTATGCGGCCCGTCATTTCGCCATTAACACTGACATCAATACGCTGATTTCGCCCGATTTAACGTGGCGTCAACGTGAAATAGCCTTCGAGAAGGCGTTCCCCCAGCACCTGCATTCGATCCTCGTCGTCGTCGAAGCGCCGACGGCGGAACTCACCAGCCAGGCCACCGCCGCGTTGTTCCAGCGGCTCGATGGCGACAAACAACACTTCATCCAGGTCACCCAGCCAGGCGGCGGGGAGTTCTTCCGCAAGAACGGCCTCCTGTTCCTGCCGGTCGCCGAGACCGAGAAGGTTGCCGGCCAGCTCACCCAGGCCGAGCCGCTGATCGCGCAGCTTGCGACCGACCCGAGCCTGCGCGGATTGGTCGAGGTCCTGCAGATGGGCCTCACCGGCGTGGAACTCGAGAAGATCACACTCGACGCGATGCTGCGTCCGCTCACCGCGACGGCGGACACGGTCGAGGCGGTGCTCGCCAACAAGCCGGTGCACTTCTCGTGGCACGAGATGCTCGCCGGCGACAATCCGGATGCCAACTCCAAGCGCAAGTTCATCGACATCCAGCCGAAGCTCGACTTCACCGCGCTTGAGCCCGGCAAGGACGCGACCGACGCGATCCGCCAGGCGGTGAACGACCTGAAGCTGCCGACGGACTACTCCGCGCGGGTGCGCCTGACCGGCCCGGTCGCGATTGCGGACGAGGAGTTCGCGACCGTGCAGGAAGGCATGGTGGTGAACGGCGTCGCCACTGTCGCGATCGTGCTGGTCATTCTCTGGCTCGCGCTGAAGTCGGGACGCATCATCCTCGCGGTGTTCATCAACCTGGTGATCGGGCTCGC
>DATEKY010000914.1:0-6966 GCA_035277225.1 Xanthobacteraceae bacterium | reverse complement strand
ATGTTCACGTACGTCGTCAGGCGTATTGTGGCGACCATCCCGGTCATGGCGGTGGTCGCACTCTTCGTGTTCAGCCTGCTGTTCATCGCGCCCGGCGATCCGGCCGCGGTGATCGCGGGCGACCAGGCGACGCCGGCCGATGTCGAGCGCATCCGTCAGAGCCTCGGGCTCGACCGGCCGTTCCTGGTGCAGTTCTCCGACTGGGCCTGGCGCCTGCTGCACTTCGATCTCGGCCGATCGATCTTCACCAACCTGCCGGTCACCACCATGATCGCGCAGCGCATCGAGCCGACGATGTCGCTGATGCTGATCACGCTTGTGCTCTCGATCGTGGTCGCGGTGCCGATCGGCGTGCTCGCCGCCTGGAAGGTCGGTACCTGGTTCGATCGCGCCATCATGGGCTTCGCGGTGTTCGGCTTCTCGGTCCCGGTCTTCGTGGTCGGCTATCTGCTCGCCTACTTCTTCGCGCTGCAGCTCGAATGGCTTCCGGTGCAGGGCTACACGCCGATCGCGCGCGGCTTCTGGCCGTGGCTGGAAAACCTGATCCTGCCGGCGATCGCGCTCGGCTGCGTCTACATCGCGCTGATCGCCCGCATCACGCGCGCGACCATGCTCGAGGTGCTGCAGCAGGATTACATCCGCACGGCGCGCGCCAAGGGGCTGGCGCAGAGCCCGATCCTGTTCCTGCACGCGCTGAAGAACGCGTCGGTGCCGATTGTCACCGTGATCGGCATCGGCATCGCGTTGCTGATCGGCGGTGCGGTGGTGACCGAGAGCGTGTTCGCCATTCCGGGACTCGGCCGCCTCACCGTCGATGCGATCCTGCGGCGCGACTATCCGGTCATCCAGGGCGTCGTGCTGCTGTTCAGCTTCGTCTATGTGCTGGTCAATCTGATGATCGATCTGCTCTACACCGTGCTCGATCCGAGGATCCGCTATTGAGCCCGCCGCCCGCCATCGCCGCGCCGGCTGAAAGCATCGTGGCCGCACCCGCGCTCCCCGACCTGTGGCCGCCGGTCAAGCCGCTGCGCGGCATCACCGGCTTCCTGCGCCGCCATCCGACCGTCGCGATCGGCGCCGCGCTGCTGATCCTGATGGTGCTGATGGCGGTGCTGGCGCCGTATCTGTGGACGGTCGACCCGACCACGCTGAACACCTCGCGCCGCACGCGCGAACCCTCCGCGTTGTACTGGTTCGGCACCGACATGCTCGGGCGCGATATCTACTCGCGCGTCGTCTACGGGGCGCGGGTCTCGCTCACGGTCGGTTTCTCGGTCGCGATCCTCGCCTCGATCGCCGGGCTCGCGATCGGGCTCGTCTCCGGCATGGTGCGCTGGGCCGACGGGTTCATCATGCGCGTGATGGACGGGCTGATGTCGATCCCGCCGATCCTGCTGGCGATCGCCCTGATGGCGCTCACCCGCGGCAGCATCGGCAACGTCATCATGGCGATCACCATCGCCGAGATCCCGCGCGTCTCGCGCCTGGTGCGCGGCGTGGTGCTCTCGCTGCGCGAGCAGCCTTACGTCGATGCCGCGGTCGCTGCCGGCACCCGCACGCCGATGATCATCCTGCGCCACATCCTGCCCAACACCTTGGCGCCGATGACCGTGCAGGCGACTTACATCTGTGCAAGTGCGATGATCGTCGAGGCGATTCTGTCCTTCATCGGCGCGGGCGTGCCGCCGACCGTGCCCTCGTGGGGCAACATCATGGCGGAGGGGCGCGCGCTCTGGCAGGTGAAGCCGTTCATCGTGTTCTTTCCGGCCGTGTTCCTGTCGATGACGGTGCTCGCCGTGAATTTGCTGGGCGACGGCATGCGCGACGCGCTCGACCCGCGCCTCGCCAAGGGTCTGTGACGCATGGCCCTGCTCGAAGTCGAGAACCTCCAGACTCACTTTCGCACCCCCGACGGCGTCAATCGCGCGGTGGACGGCGTCTCGTTCCAGGTCGGCGAGGGCGAGACGCTGGCGGTCGTCGGCGAGAGCGGCTGCGGCAAATCGGTCACCGCCAATTCGATCCTGCGCCTGATCCCGGAGCCGCCGGGGCGGATCGCGGGCTCGATCCGCTTCCAGGGCAAGGACCTGCTGACGCTCGACGAGCCGGCGATGCGCAAGATCCGCGGCAACGACATCAGCATGATCTTCCAGGAGCCGATGACGAGCCTCAACCCGGTGCTCACCATCGGGCGGCAACTCGGCGAGACGCTGCGCCTGCATCAGGGGCTCGACCGGCAAGCCGCCGAGGCCCGCGCCGTGGACATGCTCAACCTCGTCGGCATCCCGGAGGCGCGGCGGCGCGTGCGCGAGTATCCGCACCAGTTCTCCGGCGGCATGCGGCAGCGTGTGATGATCGCGATGGCGCTCGCCTGCAATCCGAAACTGCTGATCGCCGACGAGCCGACCACCGCGCTCGACGTCACCATCCAGGCGCAGATTCTCGACCTGATGCGCGACCTCAAGAGCCGCGTCGGCGCCGCGATCATTCTGATCACCCACGACCTCGGGGTCGTCGCGGAGGTCGCCGAGCGCGTCATGGTGATGTATGCGGGCCGCAAGGTGGAGGAGGCCCCGGTCGGCAAGCTGTTCGGCTCGCCACGTCATCCCTATACGCAAGGCCTGCTCGGCGCCGTGCCGAAGCTCGGCTCCTCGGTGACCGGCGAAGCCACGCGCCTTGCCGAAATCCCCGGCCTGGTCCCGAGCCTGAAGAACCGCATCGAGGGGTGCGTGTTCGCAAGCCGCTGCCCGCTCGCAACGGACTTGTGCCGCGAGGTCGCCCCGCCGCTCGAGGCCAAGGCGCCGGGCCATATCGCCGCCTGCCACTACGCGCAGCGCGAAGAGATCGCCGCATGAGCGCAACCCTGCTCGAGGTCAACGATCTCAAGAAGCACTTCCGCGTGGGTGGCGGATTCCTCGGCGGGAAGCCGACCTTGGTCTACGCGGTGGACGGCGTGTCGTTCGAGATCGCGCGCGGCGAGACGCTGTCGCTGGTCGGCGAATCCGGTTGCGGCAAGTCGACGGTCGGGCGCGCCATCCTGCGGCTGTTCGACATCACGGCGGGCCAGGTCATCCTCGACGGCCAGCGCATCGACGACCTCTCGGCGGGCGCGCTGCGACCGGCGCGGCGGCGGATGCAGGTGGTGTTCCAGGACCCGTTCTCGAGCCTCAATCCGCGCATGCGGGTGAAGGACATCGTGGCCGAGCCGATCCGCAATTTCGGCCTCGCGTCATCCGCGGCCGACCTCGACGCGCGGGTCGCCGCGCTGATGGACAAGGTACGGCTGCCGCGCGAGGCAGCGGGCCGCTGGCCGCACGAGTTTTCCGGCGGCCAGCGTCAGCGCATCGGCATCGCGCGCGCGCTCGCCGCCGATCCCGACCTGATCGTGTGCGACGAAGCGGTGTCCGCGCTCGACGTGTCGGTCAAGGCGCAGATCGTCAACCTGCTGCAGGATCTGCAGAAGGATCTCGGCCTCGCGATGCTGTTCATCAGCCACGATCTCGCGATCGTCGAGCACATGACGCACCGGGTCGCCGTGATGTATCTCGGCAAGATCGTCGAGGTCGCGCCCAAGCGCCGCATCTTCGCGGCTCCGCAACATCCCTACACGCAGGCGCTGCTCTCGGCGGTGCCGGTGCCCGAGCCGGGCGCCAACCGCCAGCGCATCATCCTCAAGGGCGACGTGCCGAGCCCGATCAATCCGCCGAAGGGGTGCCGTTTCCACACCCGCTGCCCGCACGCCTTCGATCGCTGCCGCGTCGAGGAGCCCAAATTCAAGCCGGTCGAGGCAGGCCATCTGGCTGCCTGCCATCTGCTCGATCGCTGACGCTTGCGGGCTCGTTCAGTCGAGCGCTACTCCGGTGACCTTCACGGCGTCGGACCAGAGCTTGCGCTCCCTGGCGAGGAACTGCTCCGACGCATCCGGTGCGATCGCCAGCACCTCCATGAAGTTCTTCTCGAGTGCCTTCGCGTAGTCGGCGCTGGCGATCACGGCGTTGAAATCTGAGCGCAGCTTCGCGAGCGCCGGCGCGGGCGTCGACGTACGCGCCACCACGCCGAACCAGACCGGCGCGTCGAGGCTGGGGAATCCGCTCTCGACCAGCGTCGGGATGTCCGGGGCGAAGCGGCTGCGCTTGCCGGTCGTCACCGCCAGCGCGCGCAACTGGCCGGACTGGACGAGCGGGAGCGCGGCCGACGCGGCGGTGAACGTCATGCCGATCCGCCCGGCGAGCAGGTCGGTCATCAGCGGCGCTGCGCCCTGGTACGGAACATGGAGCAATTCCATGCCGGCCTGATGCGCCAGGATCGCGGTGGTGAGATGGGTGAACGAGCCCGGACCGTTCGACGCGTAGGAAATCTCCCCGGGCTTCTTCTTGGCGAGCGCGATCAGCTCGGCCAGCGAATTGACCGGCACTACGGTGGGATTGACCAGCAGCACGTTGGCAATCACGCCGAGCATGCCGACGAAGGCGAAATCGGTCGCCGGGTCGTAGGACAGTTTCTTGTACAGCGCCTTGTTGATCGCCAGGATCGCCTGGCCGGCGACCAGCAGCGTATAGCCGTCCGCCTCGGCGCGCACCGCCATCTCGCCCGCGATATTGCCGCCCGCGCCGCCGCGGTTTTCGACGATCAGCGGCTGGCCGAGGCCATCCTTCACGCGCTCTGCCGCGATGCGCGCGAGTACGTCGGTCGGACCGCCGGCCGGAAACGGCACGATCATGCGCAGGTTGCGTGACGGATAGGCCTGCGCGGCCGCGTTGAACGCGAATGGCGCGCCGAGAGCGGCGCCGAGCAATGTACGCCGCGACCAGTTTGTGTATTGCATCAATCAGACTCCCTTGAGCCCCCAAGAGTAGAACATCCGCGCCGGCTGATCAGGTTTTCCGTCGAGGCAAAACCGAATTAACGCTTGCGTGTCGCGCTCGCCGAGCGCCGGCGTGACGTAGCGGCGGAACTTGTCCACCACCTGATCGCGCGTCATCGGCAGCGCTGGATCCCCCGCCACCGCATTCACAGTCTCGATGAGGCGCTCGCCGCCGATCGCGATGACCAGCTCGGCGCCGCGCTGCCGGCGTGCCGGATCGGCCGTGACGGCGACGCGCTGCTCCAGCCGCGTGATGCGTTGATCGGCGACATCGTCGTAGGCATTCGGGCCGAGATCGCCGAGCACCAGCGCGGCGGCAACCGCATAAGAGAGCGAGAACTGCGCCTGGATGGCGCTGCGCGGCGCGCGGTTGCCGCAATACTGCACCGCCTCCGGGTAGGTCGTGAGCGAGATGGCATCGATGCGCTCGGGAGCGATGTCGTGGCGGGCGCGCAACCGCAGCGCGGCCTCGACGCCGTAGTGCGAATGACGCACGCCGGCGAACGGCTTGAGATAGCCCGCGAGGACCGTCCACTCGCCGGCCGGCGTGACGGACGCCGGCGCAGTCGCGCGCAACACGCGCCGCCGCGCCTCCTCGAACGCATCGCGCGGCATCGCGAAACCGGCCGCCGCCGCGGACGCCGACAGCATGCCGAGCAGGACCGCGTGGGCCGGATAGGTGTTGCGCAGCACCGAGCCGGCCGCGATCGGCAGATAGAGGCTTGCCGGAATCTGGCATGCGGCGGCTTCGATCGCGGCTTGAATGGTGTGAGGCCCAGCGCTGAGCCGCGTCACCGCGGCCGCAACGCCGAGCGAATGCCAGCTTCCGTCGACGTGCCATCCCGGCGGAATGCGCCACGCTTCGCCCGCACGCGCGCCGATCTCGTAGCCGGTGACCAGCGCGACCAGCAGATCGCCGAGGTTGACGTCGTGCGTCGCACTCAGCGCGAGCAGCGCCGGAACGACCGGCAGCCCCGGCCGGCCATGTGCGGCGGAGTTCCCCTCGCACGCTTCATCCCAGCAGGCTGCAGCTGCGCCGAGAGCCGCGAGACCGCCCGCACCAAGCGTAATCTCCGAGGTCGGCCACGCGGTGTCGCCGGGAAACGCAAGCCGCAAGGCCTGCCCCAGTTGCCTCACATCGGGATGACGCAGCCCGGCCAGCAGGCAGCCGACCGTATCGAGCAGCAGCAGCCGCGCCTTGGCGTCAACCTCGGCCGGCAGCGCATCGACTTGGGTGAGCCACGCCGCCGCATCCGACAGGCCCGCGGCGGCTTCAACGCGCTCGCTCATTCAGCCCGCCACCGCCAGCTCCCACGGGAAATTGTCGACGCACTCGTTGCCGCTCTCGGTGACGATGAAGGTGTGGCCGACGAAGATCCCGAACTGCCCGTCCGCGGTGATCGGGTTCGGCTCGGCCATGAACACCATGCCGGGCTTGAAGACCTGCTCGAACGGCTCGGCATGCACGTGCTCGCAGAACACGTGCGGACCGTCGGTGATCAGGTCGATGCCGTGCGCGTGGATCGGGCGCGACTGCACGCCCTTCTGGCGGAAGAATTTTCCGGCGGTGCGGATCGCCTCGAGCGGATTGGCAGGCTTGATCTCGGCCGCCATCTTGATAAAGCCCGGCAGCGCGATCTCATCCCAGAAACGCTTCACCATGTCGGTCGGCGGGCCAATGCAAATTGGCGAACCGATCTGCGCCGTGTAGCCGCGATAGCCCGCCGCGAGCTCCATGTTGATGATGTCGCCCTGCTGCAGCACGCGCGAGGACGGACGCGGATTGCCGAACACTTGCGCGGGATTGGCCATCGGGGTCGAGCCGATGATCAGAAAGTCAATGTCGCCGCCGCCTTCCAGGATCGCGGCGCCGGCCGCGGCGCGCAGTTGATACTCGGTCACGCCGGGCCGCGCGCGCGCCACCATCGCGTTCATGGCGTCTTCGCACAGCTTTCCAGCCTTGCGGATGCAGTCGAGCTCCTCGTTCGAGTGCACCGACAGCAGCTCGTGCATCCAGCCGACGGTGAAGACGAACTCGGCGTCAGGCAGGCTCTCGCGCAGCACGTTGAACTGGTTGACCGGCAGATAGTCCTTGTGACGCGGGT
>DATEKY010000913.1:0-5455 GCA_035277225.1 Xanthobacteraceae bacterium | reverse complement strand
ATGTTGAACGGCGGCAAAATCGAGAACAGATGGCAGCCGATGTCGCACGAAACGTGATGCGGGCCGAGCTCGCGCTCGACCAGCTTGAGTGCGGTGAAGATCGGCCGCTCCGGACAGCCGGTGCAGAACGAGGGCGGGCGCGGATGTACCTGGTTCTCGGTGCCTTTCAGCGCGGCGGCGAGCCGCACCGCGCCTTCGTTCGAGGGCGGCGCGTCGGAGAGCGCGTCCGGCTGATACTTGCGCACGAACGCCTTCACGCCGTCACGCACCACGCCGCCGGTATATTCGCCCGCCATCGGCAGCATGCCCTTGCCTTCGATGCGGGTCTGGATGTCGTTGCGGCGGAAGATGGTGTTGATCGCCTGCTCGAGGAATTCGGGCTGGCCTTCCTCGACGATCAGGATCGCACGCTTGCCTTCGGCGAAACGGATGAGTTCGCGGTCGACCAGCGGGTAGGTCACGTTCATCACGTAGAGCGGCACGCGCGAATGCCCGAGCGCGTCGGCGAGGCCTGACAGCTCGAGCGCCCGCAAGGTCGTGTTGTACATCCCGCCCTGCATCACGATGCCGATGTCGGACAGGTCGCCGTCGAAGAACTCGTTGAGCTTGTTCTCCTCGATGAACTTCACCGCGGCCGGCCAGCGCTTGTCGATCTTCTCTTTTTCGTGCAGGTAGCTCGCGGGCGGCAGCACGATGCGGTCGGTCTGCCGGCGCGGGTTCTCCATCGCGTCGCGCAAGGTGTAGGACGGCCGCACGTTGTCGCTCGCCGCGAAGCGGCCATGCACATGGCAGGCGCGGATGCGCACCTCGAGCATCACCGGCGTGTTGGTGGCCTCGGACAGCTCGAAGCCCTTCTTCACGGCGTTCACGATCGACGGCAGGTTCGGGCGCGGGTCGAGCAGCCAGATCTGCGATTTTTGTGCGAACGGGTGCACACGCTCCTGCATGATCGAGGAGCCTTCGCCGTAGTCTTCGCCGATGATCACCAGCGCGCCGCCGGTGACGCCGCCCGAGGCGAGGTTCGACAGTGCGTCGGAGGCGACGTTGACGCCGACCACCGACTTGAACGTCACCGCGCCGCGCAGCGGATAGTTCACGCTCGCCGCCAAGGTCGCCGCCGCGGTCGCCTCATTGGCGCTGTTCTCGAAGTGGACGCCGAGGCCTTCCAGGATGTCGTTCGCGTCGGCGAGCACGTCCATCAGGTGCGAGATCGGCGCGCCCTGATAGCCCGCGACGTACGACACGCCGGACTCGAGCAGCGCCTTGGTGATCGCCAGGATGCCCTCGCCGCGGAACTCGTCGCCGGCGCCGAGTTTGAGCTTCTCGACTTCTTCCTTGAAGGATCGTTCGGCCATGAAAAATCTCCAGCGCGGAGTATAGCACGGTCGTCGCGCTCCGCTCTCTCCTCACCTCCCCCTGAAAGGGGGAGGTCGACCGCGAAGCGGTCGGGTGGGGGTCATTCTTCGATCAGCTAACGCGACCCCCTCTCCAACCCTACCCCTTTCAGGGGGAGGGAGCAGACCGAGCGTGCGGCGAGATTTTAAGCCGGCACCAGCGCCAGCACGCGCAACGGGCTACCCGAGCCCTTCTCGATCTTGAGCGGCGGGGTGATCAGCAGTGCGCCGGTTGGGGGCAGCTGATCGAGGTTGGTCAGGCTCGCGAGCCCGAACTTGTTTGCGCCGTGCATCAGGTGATGCGCCGGGAAGGCCGGCTCGAACGCGAACGCCTGGCCATGGTCGGTGCCGACCGCCTCGACGCCCCAGCCGTTGACGTCGCGCTGCTCGATCAGGAACTTGACCGAGGCGGCCGACGGCCCGGGCGAATGCGGCCCGTCTTCCTTCATGTTGAGGAAGCGCGCCGGATCGTCGCGCTTGCTCCAGTCGGTGCGCATCAGCACCCAGGCGCCCTTCGGGATACGGCCGTGCTTGCCCTCCCATACCGCGATATGCGCCGGCTCGAGCACGAATTTCTCGTCCGCCGCGGCTTCGCGCGAGCAGTCGATCACCACGGCGGGCGCGACGAGGCGTTGCACCGGGATCGTGTCGGTGTAGCCGTGCGCGTTATCCTTGCCGGTCACCCAGTGGCACGGCGCGTCGAAATGCGTGCCGGTGTGCTCGCCCATCGAGAGGTTGTTCCAGTACCAGCCCGGGCCGCGTTCGTCGTAATGCGAGATCTCCGACATGCGGAACGGATCGGACGGCGCGAACGGCGGCGGCAACTGGATCACCGGCGTCGACGGCTTGAGGGTCTGCGTCAGGTCGACGACGCGGACGCTGCCGTCGGCGAGTGCCGCGGCAAACCGGGCGAGAAGCTCTGCTGACATTCCGCTCTCCCTTTGGATCGCATTATGCGCGGGGGCAGCCGCGCTGTCGCCAAATTTCGTCATTGCGGCCTTGAAGCCGCGCGAGGTCACGCCGATGTCGTCCGCGACCGTCACCAGCGCGTAGCCTTCGGCGCGGCGCTTGGCGGCGGCCTCGGCCGACATGGTGAAAATGCCGCACGGCACGCCGGCCGCCTTGCAGGCGTCGAACACGGTCTTGCAGGCTTCCTCGTGGCGCCGGTCGACCTTCGGGAAGCCGCCGAGCGAAATCGCCAGGTCGCCGGTGCCGATGAAGACGAAGTCGATGCCTTTCGTCCGCGCGATCGCGGCGGCGTTGTGCACGCCGCGTTGCGTCTCGATCATCACGCCGACGACCGTGCGGTCGTTTGCCGCCGCGTAGTAGCGCGCGAAGTCGCGGCTCAAGGGCCGCACGCCGCCGCCCGAGCGCGTGCCGTGCGGCGGAAAGCGCGCCGCCGAAACGGCCGCGGCGGCCTGCGTGTCGGTCTCGATCAGCGGGACGATCACGCCCTCGGCGCCGGTGTCGAGCGCCTGGCTGATTGCGATCGCGCTGGCGTCGGCGGTGCGCACCAGCACCGGCACCCGGGCACCGACGAGGCCGACCGCATGCTCGAGATTGCTGCGGTCCCACAGCCCATGCTGCGCGTCGATCACGATCGCGTCGGGAGCGGCCTCGGCGGCGATCTCCATCACGGCGGTGGATCCGGTGTTCATCCAGAACACGCCGAGCGGCTGATTGCGCGCGAGACGTGCACGCAAGCCGAGCGCACCGAAAGAGAACATCCCGCACTCCGAACGCAACAAGCCGCGGGCCGATACTGTATTGTCGCGACGCAGCGGGCAAGGCGGGGCGGAACAGGGCAATCCGGATGGTTAGCGAAGTGGCGAAAGACTGGGTTTTCGAGGTGGCCTGTACCGGTCCGGCAGATCGGGGCCCGGAGGCGCGCGCCGAGGCCCGTGCCGGCGCCCGCGGCTGGGCCGGACTGCGCGGCCTGACGACGATCGACCTCTACACACCTGCGGCCGACGGCGCGCACGACCCGTTCAACGACGATGGGGCCGGGCCGCTGTTCATCGCGATGGTGGCGTTTTCGACGCGCGACGCGCTGGGTGCCGCACTCGCCGGCATGCCGCTGGCCGCACAGATCGCCGCAAGTCCGCCCGGGCTTGCCGTCACCTGCACCGCCTTCGAGCGGCATTTCTATCCGGTCGCCGGCGAGACGAAGCCCGCGCCGCTCGCTGCGCACTTCTCCTACGTGGTGCGCTATCACAAGCCGGCGCAGGACGAGGCGGCGTTCATCCGCAACTATGTCGACACGCACCCGCCGACCTTGGCGACCCTGCCCGGCATCCGCTCGGTGATGTGCTATTTCCCGCTGCCCCTCGCAGCGCCGGGTGTGCCGCCGGCAGACTACATCATCGGCAACGAGGTCGCGTTCGACCGCGTCGCGGATTTCAATGTCGCGATGCAATCGCCGGTGCGCCAGGAGCTGCGCCGCCATTTCCACGAATTCCCGCCGTTCTCCGGCCGCAACACGCATTTCCCAATGAACCGGACGCGGTTGGTGGGGTGAGACGAGGGGGCAGTTGCGCGGCCAGCCCGCAAATTTTACGCTTCAAACAATTCAGCCAGAACGGCGGGGAACAAGCCATGCAGATCGATCGCAGAACCGCATTGAAGCTCGGCCTCGGCGCCGGCGCGAGCACGCTCATCACCGACCTCGCCTTCGCGCAGGCCAAGGACAGCGTAACCATCGGATGGCCGTCTGACGTGCCGTCGTGGGACCCGAACCAGCGCTTCACGCCCGACGCGCAGCCGATCTTCAAGCTGGTGTTCGACCAGCCGCTCGACCAGAACGAAAAGCTCGACCTGATCCCGAAGCTCGTCACCAAGTGGCAGCTTGCGCCCGACGGGCAGAGCATGACGGTCGAGCTGCGCGACGACGTCACCTTCCATAACGGCGACAAGATGACCGCGGAGGATTTCCGCTACACCTTCTTCGAGCGCATCAAGGCCGGGCACGCGGTCGACACCAAGAACTCGTGGCGCAAGGTGACCGACATCGAGATCTCATCGCCCACGAAGCTCACGATGAAATTCGATTCGCCCGCGCCGACCGCGCCGCAATGGCTCTCCTTCCTCGGCAGCTTCATGGTGCCGAAGAAATACATGGAGCAGGTCAAGGTCGAAGGCTTCCGCGAGAAGCCGGTCGGCACCGGGCCCTACAAGCTGGTCGAATACCAGCTCAACTCGCGCATCGTGCTGGAGCGCAACGATGCCTATTGGGGGCCGAAGCCGAAGATCAAACGCATCACCTTTGACGTGATCAAGGACCCTTCCGCGCGCGTCGCCGCGGTGCAGTCCGGGCAGGTCGATCTCACCATCAACGTGCCGGTGCGCGAGGTGGAACGCCTGAAGCGCGAGCCGACGCTCGCCGCCGAGATCAATCCGATCACGCGCGTGATCCTCTTGCAGGTGCGCAACGATCTCGGCTTCGCCGATCCGAACGTGCGGCTCGCCGCGCATCACGCGATCGACAAGGACGCGCTGTCGAAGGCGTTTTATGGCGGCGCCGCGACGCCGCTCTCGGTGCCGGCGACGCCGGGCTCGCCCGGCTATCTCACCGACTTCAAATTCGAGTACAGCCAGGAGAAGGCGAAGGCCGCGCTGGCGAAGTCCGGCTTCTCGCCGGAGAAACCGGCGCAGATCAAGTTCGCCTCGACCAACGGCCACTTCCCGAGCGACTACGACATCGCGCGCGCGATCCAGCAGATGTGGAAGCGCGTCGGCATCGAGGCCGAGCTCGAGACCATCGAGTACGCGAAGTATTTCGAGCTCAATCGCGGCGCCAAGCTGCCCGAGGCGACGCTGTACAGCTGGGACAACGCCACCGCAGATCCGGAGATCTTCGCCGGTTACCTGCTCAATCCGAAAATGCCGTTCTCGGCCTGGAAGGGCATGGATGTCGGCGAGAAGGTGCTCGAGCTGTTCAATGTCGCGGACTACAACAAGCGCATCGACGGCTACCGCGCGCTGAACAAGACTGCGGTCGAGGCCGGCGCCACCATCCCGCTGCTGCAGAGCGTGGTGACGGTCGTGCGCAAGAAGAACCTGAA
>DATEKY010000912.1:0-2735 GCA_035277225.1 Xanthobacteraceae bacterium | reverse complement strand
GGTCGGCCTCTATGCGGCCCTGCTCGGCGGACGCGCGCTGTGGCTGGTGCCGGCGACCTTCGTCGGCGTGATGGCGATCGGCGGCGCGCTCGGCGCCGCGGGCTACCCCCTGCCCTACACGGAGATCGGCATTGCGCTGTCGGTGATCGTGCCCGGGCTTGCGGTCGCGCTGCGTGCGAGCCTGCCGACATCGGCCGCGATGGCGATGGCCGGGTTGTTCGCGATCTTCCACGGCCACGCGCACGGCGCCGAGATGCCGGCGGAGGCGGCTGCGCTGTCCTATGCGTCAGGCTTCATGCTGGCGACCGCGCTGCTGCATGGCGCCGGCATCGCGATCGGACTTGTGGCGGGCCGGCTCGCCGATCGCGACGCGCGCGCCATTCAGATGGCCGGCGGCGCCATGGCGATCGCCGGAGTCGTGCTGTTGGCAGCAGCGGCCTAGTTACGCCTCATCCTTGATCGGGTTGCGCAACACACCGATCCCCTCGATCTCGATCTCGCAGGTATCGCCATTCTTCATCCAGATCGGGTTCGGCTTGCGCGCGTGGCCGACGCCGGACGGCGTGCCGGTGAAGATGATGTCGCCCGGCTCCAAGGTCATGCCCTGCGTGACGTAGACCAGCATCTCCGGCACCGGGAACATCATGTTGGCGGTGTTGTCGCTCTGCATGACCGTGCCGTTGAGGCGGCTCTCGATCTTGAGCCCCTTGCCGCCGTCGGGCAGCTCGTCGGCCGTCACCATCCACGGGCCGAAGCCGCCGGTGCGGTCGAAGTTCTTGCCCATGTCCCACTGCGTGGTCTTGCGCTGGAATTCGCGCACCGAGCCTTCGTTCGAGCACGAATAGCCGGCGACGCACGAGGTGGCGTTGGCAAGGGTGAGATGCTTCGCGCGCTTGCCGACGATCAGCATCATCTCGGCTTCGTAGTCGAGTTGCTCGGAGGCTTTCGGGCGGATGATCGCCTGCTCGTGCGGCACCATCGAGGTGAGGCAGCGCATGAAGATCGACGGGAACTTCGGGATGTTGTCGCGGTTCGGGCCTTCCTTGACGTGATCGAGGTAGTTCAGCCCGAGGCAAATGATCTTGCCCGGCCGCGCCACCGGCAGGCCGAACTTGAGGCCCTTGAGCGGACGGCGCGCCGAGGCGGGAGCGCGCTTGGCGATGTCGCCGAGCGGTTTCAGGTCACCGTTGTTCGCCGCCAGCACCGCGCCGAGATCGGCCGGCACTTTCGAGTCCGCGGCCTGCAGGTCGATCACCTGATCGCCCTCGACCACACCGAGCCGCAATCCGCCTTCCGCTTCAAACCCGACGATCTTCATTGGACGCTTCCCCGATTGTTCGCGGGCGATAAAGCACCGCTTGCCGGTGATGGCAACTGTGTGCAGTAGTCGCGCGCGCAAGCGGGGGATGCGTTCGGGGAATGGTCGCGGTGCACGAAGCCAACGCAAAGCCGGCCCGCACTGCGCGCGATCCCGAGCGCACGCGCGCCGCGATCCTTGCCGCCGCCACCGCCGAATTCACCGCCAAGGGACTGACCGGGGCGCGGGTCGACGCCATCGCCAAGAGCGCGGGCGCCAACAAGCGCATGATCTATCACTATTTCGGCGACAAGGACGGGCTCTACCTCGCGGTGCTGGAGGCAACCTATGCGGCGATCCGCACGGCCGAGCTGGAACTGCATCTCGGCGACCGCGACCCGGTCGAGGGCATGCGCGAGCTCGTGCGGTTCACCTGGGCCTATTTCATCGCGCATCCGGAATTTTTGAGCCTGCTCGGCACCGAGAACCTGAACAAGGCCTCCTACCTCAAGCGCTCGAAGCGCATCCGCGAGCTGCATTCGCCGCTGGTCGGCATGATTTCGGGACTGCTCGAGCGCGGCGAGCACGAACGCGTGTTCCGCGCCGGCGTCGATCCGGTGCAGCTTTATGTCACGATCGCGGCGCTCGGCTTCTTCTACCTGTCCAATCGCCACACGCTCTCGACCATCTTCGGGCGCGATCTCTCCGGGCCGAAAAGCCTCGCCGAGCGCGAGCAGCACATCGTCGACGTCGTCCTCACTTATCTCAAGCGGTGATCCCCATGCGGATTTTCCTCACTCACGTCCCCGACATGCTGGAGAATTATTACGGGCCGCGCGCGCTCGCCGACCTGCGCAAGCTCGGCGAGGTGCGGCTCAACACGAGCGGCAAGGTGCTCGACGCGCAGGCGCTGGCCGAGGCCGCGAAGGGCTGCGAGATCATCGTGTCGGACCGCCAGACGCCGGGACCCACGGAGTTCTTCCCGCTCGCGCCGGATTGCTGCGCGTTCCTGCGCGTCGCGGTCGACATCCGCAACATCGACGTCGAGGCCGCAAGCCGCGAGGGCGTGCTGGTGACGCGCGCGACGCCGGGCTTCATGGCCTCGGTGTCCGAAATGGCGATCGGCATGATGATCGACTGCGCCCGCGGCATCACCGACGCGACCATCCAGTATCGCAACGGCCAGGAGGCCGAGCCGCGCAAAGGCATCCAGCTCGGCGGCGCGACCGTCGGCATCATGGGTTACGGCGCGATCGCGCGGCATCTCGCGCCGATCTGCGTGACGCTCGGCATGAAGGTGCTGATCTCCGATCCGTTCGCCAAGGTCGAAGACTCGCGGATGCATCAGGTGCCGCTCGAAACGCTGCTCGCCGACTCTGATTTCGTCATTTGCCTCGTCATCGCCAACGAGCAGACCGAGAACCTGATGAACGCAGCG
>DATEKY010000911.1:0-2365 GCA_035277225.1 Xanthobacteraceae bacterium | reverse complement strand
ACGATGGAAGTCCCGAAGCCTGTGCCGCCGCCTCGGCCTTGATGCGGGCATTCGCCGCGAAGGTTGTGCCGGTCTCTTCCGGTTCGGGCAGGTTCAGCTCGCTCGCCGACACCGCCTCGACGCCATGTAGCGCGAGCAGCTCGCGCATCTCGGCGAGCTTGCCCTCGTTATGCGTGGCGATGACGAGGCGGCCTGTGATGGCGCGGTGCATCTCACATCACGGCGAGCTTTTGCAGGTCGACCAGCTTGCCGATGCCCTTGCGCGCAAGGCCCATCAGCGAGAGCAGTTGCTCCTCGCTGAACGCGACCTTCTCGGCGGTCGCCTGCACTTCCACGATATTGCCGGCTCCGGTCATCACGAAATTCGCGTCGGTATCGGCCTCGGAGTCTTCCGCATAATCGAGATCCAGCACCGCGACGCCGTTGTGCACGCCGCACGACACCGCCGCCACGTGGTCGCGCAGCGGATTGGCGCGCAGCATGTTGCGCGCCGTCATCCAGGCGATGCAGTCGGAGAGCGCGACCCAGGCGCCGGTGATCGAGGCGGTGCGCGTGCCGCCGTCCGCCTGGATCACGTCGCAGTCGATCGTGATCTGCCGCTCGCCGAGCGCCGGCAGATCGACCACCGCGCGCAAGGATCGCCCGATCAGGCGCTGGATCTCCAGCGTGCGCCCGCCCTGCTTGCCGGCCGAGGCCTCGCGCCGCGTGCGCTCGTTGGTGGCGCGCGGCAGCATGCCGTATTCGGCCGTGACCCAGCCGCGCCCCTGTCCCTTGAGCCAGGGCGGCAGGCGCTCCTCCAAGGTCGCGGTCACCAGCACATGGGTGTCGCCGAACTTCACGAAGCAGGAACCTTCGGCGTGCTTCACCACGCCGCGGTCGAGCGTGACGGCACGCAACTCGTCGGGTTGTCGGCGGCTCGGCCGCATTCGGGCTCCTGATCGCTGGTTTCGTTAAGGATGCGCGCTGCTTTTAAGGAGCGTACCGCAAGACCACAAGGCTTGAATTGGGCCGCACTCATGGACAATCTCATGGTTGGCGACGGGTGACGGAGCACGTCGGTGTCTCAGGACGTTCCGCTGAATGTTTCGCAGGCCGGGCTCGCGCAGCTCAACGAGCGTTCGCGCGAGATTTTCCGGCAGATCGTCGAGAGCTATCTGGCGACCGGCGAGCCGGTCGGCTCGCGCAATCTCGCCCGCATCATCCCGATGACGCTGTCGCCCGCCTCGGTGCGCAACGTGATGGCGGACCTCGAGCAGCTCGGCCTCGTCTATGCGCCGCACACCTCGGCCGGCCGCCTGCCGACCGAGCGCGGACTGCGCTTCTTCGTCGATGCCCTGATGCAGATCGGCGACGTCACCGAGAACGACCGCCAGGCGATCGAGGCGCAGGTCGCGGCTGCCGGAACCTCGAAGTCGATCGAGTCGGTGCTGACCGAAGCCTCGGGGTTGCTCTCGGGCCTGACGCGCTCGGCCGGCGTGGTGCTGGCGGTGAAGACCAACACGCGGCTCAAGCACATCGAGTTCGTCCGTCTCGAACCGGAGCGCGCGCTGGTCGTGCTGGTGTCCGAAGACGGGCAGGTCGAGAACCGCATCCTCAGTCTGCCGCCCGGCCTGCCGCCGTCGGCGCTCTCGGAGGCGACCAACTTCCTTAATGCGCGCATCCGCGGCCGCACATTGGCCGAAGCGCGCACCGAGCTCGAGCGCGCGCTCGAAGCCGGCAAGGCCGAGCTTGACCAGCTCACCCAGAAGATCGTCTCGGCCGGGCTCGCGAGCTGGTCGGGCGGCGAAAGCGAGGAGCGCAAGCTGATCGTGCGCGGGCAGGCGCATCTGCTCGAGGACCTGCATGCGCTCGAAGACCTCGAACGCGTGCGGCTGTTGTTCGACGATCTCGAGGAGAAGCGCGGCGTCGCCGATCTGCTCGGCCGCGCCGACAATGCCGAGGGCATGCGCATCTTCATCGGCTCGGAGAACAAGCTGTTCTCGCTGTCGGGTTCCTCCACCATCGTGTCGCCCTATCGCGACGGGCAAGGGCGCATCGTCGGCGTGCTCGGGGTGATCGGCCCGACCCGGCTCAACTATGCGCGCATCATCCCGATGGTCGATTACACCGCCAAGGTGGTGAGCAAGGTGCTGGGCGGCTAAAGCGTTTTCTGGCGAAGTGGGTACCGGTTCGCCGTGGAAAACGCGTCTTAACGAAAGACGCGCTTGCGATCACGAAGGCTTGATTTTTGCCGCTTCAGCCCTGATATGCGGGGCGAAATCGATTGTTTTGGAACGGACTTCGCAATGACGGATACGACTGGCGCGCCCGAAACCGCGCCCGAGGCCACAGAAGCGCTCGATCCCGTGGCGGTGCTCGCCAAGGA
>DATEKY010000910.1:0-5380 GCA_035277225.1 Xanthobacteraceae bacterium | reverse complement strand
TCCCGAGGCGGTGCGCATCGCGCACGAGAACGCGCGCCTCAACGGGATCGCGCCGCTGGTGCAGTGCCTGCACGCCGCCGGACTAGCCGCGCCGGGCTTCCGCACGCGCGCGCCGTTCGACCTGGTGTTCGCCAATATCTTGCTGGCGCCGCTCAAGCGTCTCGCCGGACCGATGCGGCCGCTGCTCGCGCCCCGCGCCCATGTGGTGCTGTCGGGGCTGCTCGCAGCGCAGGAACAAGCGGCGCTCGCCGCCTACCGGCCGCACGGACTGACGCTCGTGCGGCGCATTCCGCTCGGCGAATGGGTGACGCTGGTCCTCCGCGCATGATCCCGAAAAAGCCTGTCCCGCACCTGATGCGGGATGGGCACCGGTTTTCGGATCAGATCATGCGCAAAGGGATCAACGCGTAAAGGGGTACGCGCTGTCGTTCGAGGCGGTCGCCGTGTAGCCGGCCTTTTTCAGCACGTCCTCGGGAACGAGATGCCGCCGCATCGCGATCTCGCGCAACGCGGCGCGCATGCGCGCTTCGATGAAGGCGTCATACATGCGCGCGAGCAAGCTCTTGCGCGGCGCCTTCCGGGTTGCGGGGATCGGCGTGGAAATTCGCAGTGTCGCGGTCGTCATCGTCGTCGCTCCTCATCTTCAAGGAACGCAGGAAGGACCCCTCTTGATAAGCGTCCTGTGTTCTTGCACTGCAACATAGTACCGAGCCCCCTCCTTCGGTAGCGACGCGAACGCATGGGAGTGGCGCAAAACCCGCATGAACACGTAACAATCTGGAAAGTTTTCGATCAGCGCGCCTGATCAATCGCCAACACGCGGGGTGCGACAATATTGCATTGCACATAAATGAATCGAACGCGCCTTTTCAACGCAACTTTGTTTCTGCGCGGTTGTGGCGGACCGGCGCCCCCCATAGATTGCCGCGATGTTCGAGGCCCGCTTCCAGACATTCGATGACAGCAACGAACGCGACGCCGGCGCGGCCCGCCTGACGGCGCTGCGCGCCGAACTGACGCGACGCGGCCTCGACGGCTTCATCGTCCCGCGCGCCGACCGCCACCAGAACGAATACGTCCCGCCATCCGAAGAGCGCCTGGCCTGGCTCACCGGCTTCACCGGGTCGGCCGGCGCCGCGATCGTGCTCGCCGATCGCGCCGCGATCTTCGTCGACGGCCGCTATCTGCTGCAGGTGCGCGACCAGGTCGACACGGCACTGTTCGCGGTCGAGCACCTGGTCGACAACCCGCCGGACAAGTGGCTCGAGGCCCATCTTCCGGCTGGAGCGACGTTCGCCTATGACCCGTGGCTGCACACCGCCGACGGTGCCGAGAAGCTCGCCAAGGCCTGCACGGCGGCAGGCGCCACATTGGTCCCTGCCGAGCCGAATCCGCTCGATTCCGTCTGGACCGAGCGCCCTGCCCCGCCGCTCGGCCGAATCACCATGCATGACGCAAGATTCGCCGGCGAGAGCGCGCAGGAGAAGCTGGCGCGCATCCAGGCCGAGATCGCTAAGCTGAAGGGTGACGCGCTGGTGGTGTCGGACCCGCACAATGTCGCCTGGACCTTCAACATCCGCGGCGCCGACGTGTCGCACACGCCGCTGCCGCTCGCCTTCGCCAGCATGCCGCGCGAGGGGCGGCCTTCGATCTATATCGACGGCCGCAAGCTTTCCAACGAGGTGCGCGACTATCTCGAGACGCTCGCTGACGTGCGCGAGCCGGGAGCGTTCGCCGGCGATATGCAGGCGCTCGGCGCCGCCAAGGCGACCGTGCGGCTCGACAGCGCGACGGCCGCCGACGCGCTCGCCCGGCTGATCGCGGACGCGGGCGGCAAGGTCGCCCGCGGCGCCGATCCGATCACGCTGCTGAAGGCGGTGAAGAACGCCGCTGAAATTGCCGGCACCCACGCCGCGCATGTGCGCGACGGCGCCGCAGTCGCCAATTTCCTCGCCTGGTTCGACCGTGAGGCGCCGAAGGGCCGACTCACCGAGATCGACGCCGTCGCGGCGCTGGAGACGTTTCGCCGCGACACCGGCCTGCTCAAGGAGGTGTCGTTTCCGAGCATTTCCGGCGCCGGACCGAACGGCGCGATCGTGCATTACCGCGTCACGCGCGCGACCAACCGCGTGATCGAACCCGGCGAGCTGTTCCTGATCGACTCGGGCGCGCAATACGAGGACGGCACCACCGACATCACCCGCACCGTCGCGGTCGGCGCGCCGACGGCCGAAATGCGCGACCGCTTCTCGCGCGTGCTGAAAGGCCACATCGCGATCGCGCGCGCGGTGTTCCCCGAGGGCGTCACCGGCGCGCAGCTCGACTCGTTCGCGCGCCAGTTCCTCTGGAGCGCCGGCCTCGACTTCGATCACGGCACCGGCCATGGCGTCGGCAGCTACCTGTCGGTGCACGAAGGCCCGGCACGCATCTCCAAGCTCGGAACGGTGGCGCTGAAGCGCGGCATGATCCTCTCGAACGAGCCGGGTTACTACAAGGAAGGCGCGTACGGCATCCGCATCGAGAACCTCGTGCTGGTGGTCGAGGCGCAGATCGACGGCGCGGAAAAGCCGCTCAACGGGTTCGAGACGCTGACGCTTGCGCCGATCGACCGCCGCCTGATCGATCCTGCGCTGATGACCTCCGGCGAGATCGCGTGGCTCGATGGCTATCACGCGCGCGTCGCCGCAACGCTCAAGCCCCTCGTCGCGGCCGACACGCGCGCCTGGCTGGACGCCGCCACAAGGCCGCTCCGTGGCTGATCCGGCGCGCGACGGCGACACGCAAGACGACGTCGTGCCTTCCGGCGAGCACCAATGGCGGCTGCTCGCGCTGCTGATCGCCATCACGGCGGTCGGTCCGCTGTCGCTCAACATCCTCGCGCCCGCGATGCCGGGCCTGATCGGCACGCTCGGCGCGGGCGCCGGCACCGTTCAGCTCACGTTGTCGCTGTTCCTGCTCGGTATGGCGGTCTCGCAACTGGTGCTCGGCACGTTGTCCGACCGCTTCGGCCGTCGCCCTGTCATGCTTGCGGGGCTGGCGCTTACGGTCGTTGCGAGCTTCGCGGCGCTCGCCACCACGTCGATCGCAGGCCTCATCGTGGCGCGCACCGCGCAGGCCTTCGGCGCCACCGCCGGCATCGTGATCGGCCGCGCGGTCGTGCGCGATCTCTACGACCGCGACCGCGCCGCCTCGATGATCGGCTGGGTCACGATGGCGATGGTGGTCGCCCCGATGATCGCACCGCTGATCGGCGGCGCGCTCGATACCGCGCTCGGCTGGCACGCGATCTTCGCGTTCCTCGGCCTGTTCGCCGCAGCCGTGTTCGTCTGGGCGTTGTTCGAACTGCGCGAGACGCGCACGGTCGCGACCGGCGAAGGCTTTGCGCACTTCCTCGCCGCGTCCGGCAGCCTGCTCACCGATCGCGCCTTCCTCGGCTACGCGCTGGTCGCCGCGTTCAATTCGGCGATGTTCTTCACCTTCATCGGCGGAGCGCCGCATGTCGTGGTCACGATCATGCACCGCTCCTCGGCCGAATACGGCGTCTGGTTCCTGGTCATCTCGCTCGCCTACATGTTCGGCAACTTCGCGGCCGGGCGCTGGTCGGCAAAATTCGGCGTGGATTTCATGGTGCGCGCCGGAGTCGCCGTCACGGTCGCCGGTGCCGCCATCGGCATCGTCTGGATGCTGATCGAGCCGGCGCGCGGGCCGGAGGTCATCATGGTGCCGCAGATGATCATCGGCTTCGCCTCCGGCTTCATGCTGCCGAGCGCGCTGGCCGGCGCGGTGAGCGTCCGCCCGCAGGCGGCGGGCGCAGCGGCCGGCATCACCGGCTTCATGCAGATGGGCCTGGGTGCCGCGACCGCGCAATTGATCGGCCACCTGCTCGACGGCGCGCCGACCGGACTGCCGCTTGCCGCGATCGTGCTGGTGCTGTGCGCCTGCGGGCTGGTGGCGTTCTTCGCGCTGGCGCGGAAGTGACTGTTATTCCGGGCTCGCCGCTGCGCGGCGCCCCGGAATGACCAACTCACTTCTTCCCCACCAGCGCGAACCACTCGTCCTCGGTCAGCACCGTGACGCCCGCCTCGCGCGCCTTGTCGAGCTTCGAGCCCGCGCCCGGCCCGGCCACCACGTAATCGGTCTTCTTCGACACCGAGCCGGAGGTCTTGGCGCCGAGCCGCTCGGCCATCGCCTTCGCCTCCTCGCGCGTCATCTTCTCCAGCGAGCCGGTGAACACGACGGTCTTGCCCGCCACGACGGTATTGGTCGCGGGCTTCTCGGCCTCCTGGATGCGCACCTGTCCGGTCAGCCGCTCCACGATGCCGCGATTGTGCGTCTCCTTGAAGTAGGCGCCGAGCGCGTCGATCACCGTATCGCCGATCTGGTCGAGCGCATCCATCTCGCTGCGCGTCTCTTCGTCACCTTTCGCAACCGCCAGCGCCGCATCGTGGAACGCGTCCCAGGTGCCGTAGCCGCGCGCCAGCGCCCGCGCCGTGGTCTCGCCGACATGGCGGATGCCGAGCGAGTAGATGAAGCGCTCGAGCGAAATCTCGCGCCGCGCGCGGATCGCGGCCAACAGGTTGCGCACCGAGGTCTCGCCGTAGCCCTCGATCTCTTCCAGCTTGAGCTTCGCGTTGCGCGCCTCGAGCGTGAAGATATCGCCCGGCTCCTTGATCCAGCCCTGCTCGAAGAAATAATCGATCTGCTTCTCGCCGAGCCCGTCGATGTCGAAGGCGCGGCGCGAGACGAAATGCTTCAGGTGCTCGGTCTTCTGGAACGGGCAGGCGAACTCGCCCGAGCAGCGGAAGCGCACGCCCTCCTCGCCGGCCGAGTTGATCTCGCGCACCACCGGCGTCTTCAGCGGGCACGGGCAGGTCTTGGGGAACGCGTATTCCTTCGCGCCCTTCGGCCGCTTCTCCGGCACGATGCCGAGCACCTGCGGGATCACGTCGCCGGCGCGCTGGATCGTCACGGTGTCGCCGATGCGAACGTCGAGCCGCGCGATCTCGTCGGCGTTGTGCAGCGTCGCGTTCTGCACAACCACGCCGCCGACCGTGACCGGCTCGAGCTTTGCGACCGGCGTCAGCGCGCCGGTGCGCCCGACCTGGATTTCGATATCGCGCACCACCGTGGTGGCCTTTTCGGCGGGGAACTTGTGCGCGATCGCCCAGCGCGGATTGCGCGAGACGAAGCCGAGCCGCTCCTGCCAGTCGAGCCGGTCCACCTTGTAGACGACGCCGTCGATGTCGTAGTCGAGCGTGCCGCGCTTCAGCCCGATCTCTTCGTGGAACGCGAGCAGCTCCTCGGCCGATTTGCAGACCTTCAGCAGCGGGTTGGTGACGAAGCCGCATTTGGCCAGCCACTTGGTCATCCCCGACTGCGT
>DATEKY010000909.1:0-7639 GCA_035277225.1 Xanthobacteraceae bacterium | reverse complement strand
GCCGGGCACGCTCGGACAGTTCATCCTCTATGCGGTGTTCGCGGCGAGCGGATTGGGGCAATTGAGCGAAGTCTGGGGCGAGCTGTCGCAAGCCTCGGGCGCGGCCGAGCGGCTGATGGAGCTGATGGCGGTCGAGCCGGGTATCAAGGCGCCGGCCCACCCGAAAGCCTTGCCGCAGCCGCCGCGCGGCGAAGTCGCATTCGAGAACGTGCGCTTCGCCTATCCGACGCGAGGCGATGTGAGCGTGCTCGACAGCGTGTCGTTCTCGGTGCGGCAGGGCGAGAAGGTCGCGATCGTCGGGCCGTCCGGCGCGGGCAAGAGCACGATCTTCCATCTGGTGCTGCGCTTCTATGATGCCGCCGCGGGCAGCGTGACCTACGACGGCGTGCGTGTCGACACGTGCGATCCGCACGAGCTGCGCCGCCGCATCGCGCTGGTGCCGCAGGACGTCGTGGTGTTCGGCGCCAGCGTTGCGGAGAACATCCGCTTCGGCCGGCTCGATGCGAGCGAAGCGGACGTGGCGGGCGCGGCCGAGCTTGCCGGCGCGGCCGAATTCATCAATCGCCTGCCGCAGCGCTACGACACGCCGATCGGCGAGCGCGGCGTCACGCTGTCGGGCGGCCAGCGCCAGCGCATCGCGATCGCGCGCGCGATCCTGCGCGATGCGCCGCTGCTGCTGCTCGACGAGGCGACCTCCTCGCTCGATGCCGAAAGCGAGACGCAGGTCTCCGCGGCGCTCGCGCGGCTGATGCAGGGACGCACCACGCTGGTAATCGCGCATCGCCTCGCGACCGTGCTGTCCTGCGACCGGATATTGGTGCTCGATCACGGCCGCATCGTCGAGCAGGGCACGCACGCGCAGCTTTCCGCCGCGGGCGGACTTTATGCGCGGCTCGCCAAGCTGCAGTTCGAAATGGGGTGAGGTTGCTTTACCGTAGCCCGGATGGAGCCATCGGGTCGCGCCGAAGGCGCGCCCGACGATAAACTCCGCGCAATCCGGGATGCCCCGCATTCCTGCGCTCCATGCGGGCTACGGATACGACAGCCTTACCGCTCGGTCAGCTTCAGCTCGATGCGGCGGTTGCGCCGATAGGCGTCCTCGCTCTGCCCGGCCTCGAGCGGCTGGAATTCGCCGAAGCCCGCGGCGACGAGGCGCTGCGGCGAGATGCCCTTGCCGATCAGATACTGCACCACCGAGATCGCGCGCGCGGCAGAGAGCTCCCAGTTCGAGGGATACTGCGCGCTCGCGATCGGGCGCACGTCGGTGTGGCCGTCGACGCGCAGCACCCACGCGACGTCGGTCGGGATCTGCTTCTCCAGCTCGAGCAGCGCGGTCGCGAGCTTGTCGAGCTCGGCGCGTCCTTCGGGGCGGACCACCGCCGCGCCGGCGTCGAAGAACACCTCCGACTGGAACACGAAACGGTCGCCGACCACGCGGATGTCGGGCCGGTTGCCGAGGATCGCGCGCAGGCGGCCGAAGAACTCCGAGCGGAAGCGCGACAGCTCCTGCACGCGCTGCGCCAGCGCGACGTTGAGCCGCTGGCCGAGATCGGCGATGCGCGCCTGCGCTTCCTTGTCCTTGTTCTCCGACGCTTCCAGCGATGCCTCGATCGCCGCAAGCTGGCGGCGCAGTGCGGCGATCTGCTGGTTGAGCAACTCGACCTGCGCCAGCGCGCGCCCGGTGACGCCTTTCTGCGCGTCGAGCTGCGCGGCAAGCTCGCCCGCCCGGCTGCCGCCGCTCGCCAGCCCCTCGTTGACGCCCTTGAGCCGGTCGCGCTCGGTCTCGGCCATCGCCAGATTGGCGCGCAGCGACGCGAGCGTATCCTCGAGGTCGGCCTTGCCGACTTTTTCGAGCGACAGCATCTCGGTGAGCTGCGCGAGCTGCGCGTTGAGCCGCTGCAGCGCGGTGTCCTTGCCGGTCACTTCCTGCGACAGGAAGAACTGCACGATGACGAACACCGAAAGCAGGAACACGATGCCGAGGATCAGGGTCGACAGCGCATCGACGAAGCCTGGCCAGTAATCGATGCCGCGTTCGCGGCGCGCGCGTGCCAGTGCCATGTTATCTCACGGTCTTGCGCAACTCGTCCTTGCGCGGCTCTTCGCCCGCGATCCGCTCGAGCAGGCGGTTCATCTCGCGGCCCTGCGCGGCCTGCGCGTCGGCCCAGTCGCGGATCATCTGCTGTTCGGTGCGCATGTGGCTGACCAGGCCGTGGATCGCCTCGGCGAGATTGGCCATCGCGGCGGTCGCGGCGCGGTTGGTGCCGGTTTCGGCCACCGCCTCCTTCAGCTTCTCGATCGCGCCGCGCATCTCGCCGGACGGAATGCCCGCGGCTGCGACGCCGCCGACGGCCGTCTCCACCTTGGCTTCGGTCACGATGGTCGAGAGCCAGTCCTCCAGCTCCATGTAGAAGCGGTTCTGCGCCTGGCTGGTCTGCAGGTCGAGGAAGCCGAGCGCGAGCGAGCCGGCAAGGCCGAACAGCGAGGACGAGAACGAGATGCCCATGCCGGAGAGCGGCGCGGCGAGGCCCTCGCGCAGCGCATCGAAGGTCGCGCCGGCATCGCCGCCCACTTTCAGCCCCTCGATCACCTTGCCGACGGAGCCGACCGTCTCGATTAGGCCCCAGAACGTGCCGAGCAGTCCGAGGAAGACCATCAGGCTGGTCATGTAGCGCGAGATGTCGCGCGCCTCGTCCAGGCGCGTCGCGATCGAATCCATCAGGCCGCGCATGGTGCCCGACGAGATGCTCATGCGGCCGGCGCGCTCGCCGAGGATCGCCGCCATCGGGGCGAGCAGCACCGGGGGCTTGGCGACCGCGAGGCCGGGGTCGGCGAGGCGGAAGCCGTTGACCCAGGAGACTTCGGGAAAGAGGCGGATCACCTGCCGGAACGCCAGCAGGATGCCGATCACCAGCACCGCGATGATCAGCGCGTTGAGGCCCGGATTGGCCATGAAAGCGACAACGATCTGCTTGTGCAGCACGAACAGCACGAGGCCGGCCAGAATCAGGAATATCAGCATCCGGATGAGAAAAATCCGGGGTGACGACAGCTTGAAGGGGTCGAGATCTCGCGCCATGGCGGTTCCGCGCGTTGCCTAACGTTTGAGCATGATCTTATCCGAAAACCGGGCTCCACCCCGGATCAAGTGTCCGGGGCATGCTTTTTCGGGATCATGCTCTGGCGGGCATGAATCACCCGCAATGATGGCACAGAAGCGGCAATAACACAGCGGTGGAGCGGCCTGTAGACTGCTCCTCCGCTCGTCCCCGCGACAGCGGGGACCCAGTTCTTGGCCCTGGATTCCCGCTTGCGCGGGAATGAGCGGAGCGTGTGCAACTAAGCCGACTTCAACAACCCCATCACCTCGCGCTGCATGTCCTCGTTGCCGGCGATGATGTCGCCTGCCTCCATGGTGCGCTCGTTGCCGTCGAGATCGGTCGCATAGCCGCCGGCCTCGCGCACGATGATGACACCGGCGGCGAAGTCCCACGGCGACAGGTTGCGCTCCCAGTAGCAGTCGAACCGCCCGGCCGCGATCCAGGCAAGATCGAGCGCGGCGGCGCCGAAGCGGCGCAGCCCTGCGACCTTTTCCTGCACGACGGCAAACTCGCGGCGGAACAGCGCGAGATCGCCGCGCCCGAGATGCGGCAGGCCGCAGCACACCACCGCTTCGGAGAGCCGCTTGCGCGCCGCGACGCGGATGCGCCGGTCGTTGCAAAACGCGCCCTTGCCGCGCTCCGCCGTGAAGGTCTCGTCGTTCGCCGGATTGTAGATCAGCCCGGCCACGATCGTGTCCTCCCGCCTGAGCGCGATCGAGATCGCGAAGTGCGGAATGCCGTGCAGGAAGTTGGTGGTGCCGTCGAGCGGATCGACGATCCAGGTGTGCGTCGTGTCGGAGCCCTCGCGCACGCCGCCTTCCTCGCCGAGGAAGCCGTAGCCCGGCCGCGCCTTGGTCAGCTCGGCATAGAGGATTTCCTCGGCGCGCTTGTCGGCGGCGGTGACGAAGTTGGCCGGGCCTTTCAGCGACACCTGCAGCTTCTCGACCTCACCGAAGTCGCGCTTGAGGCTGCGCGCGGCCTTGCGGGCCGCGGCGGTCATCACGTTGAGCAGGGCGGATTGGGGCGGCACGAGGTACTCCGTTGCGCACTGGATGCCCGCGCCAACGGGGTGTGACAAGGGAAAGTTTCGGGAGCGTCAGCGCTGCATGCTCGGTCTGCCCTCCGCTGAAAGGAGGGAGCCGCCTCACCCGATGCGCCGGTCGGCTTACCTCGGGCGCGTTTTGGATTGTGGCTGCTGAACCGGCTGCTGCTGCATCGGCATCCGAAGCATCGGCGCGCGCCCGGTTTCCGGCTCCGAAAGTCCCTCGGCCAGCACGGCATACTTGTCGGCAAGCTTGCGCCAGCGTTTGGTCGACGCCGAATCAGGGGCTTTTGCGGCCAAATCCAGGCAGCGCTGGGCTTCACGCTGGTAGTCGCGAGCATCCATGCGCGAATAAACACAGCGCCACCAAGTCGTTCCCCGCATATCGCAAAAATTATGCATGTGTGGCGAAGAAGGCGCGCGGGCAGGATCGACGCCGGCCGGTTGTGCAAACGAAGCACGAGCGTGACTTATTTGCCGCACTCTCGCGTCCCCGACTCGCATATCAAGGTAACGCTCCGTCAGGAGCGCTTTCCTCCCAAACTTGCCCCGCTCCGGCGGGGCTTTCTTCGGTGGCATGGGTCGGCCAGCGGCGGAGCTGCGCGTCGCGAACCACGGCCGGCTATTTGAACCTGACGACTTCGCTGATTTCCTTCCCGCACTCAGGGCACTCGAACGTGCGCTGGTCGTGATCCGGTTTGTCGCGCGCGGGGGTAAAGCGAGCCAACATCATCCGCGTGCCGCATCTTGGGCAGTCCGGCCGCTTGATCGAGTCATCGTACGGCGTTGCGGGCGGCCGCGGATGCAGCCGCGCGGCTCGCTCCTCCGCCAATTTGTGATACGCGAGCGCTTGTTTGGAGAGAGACTCTTTGAGTGCCGGGTCGGTGGCTTCCGATGCCATCCGTTCGAACTGGAGCGCATGCTCCAGGTATTCTGCAATCATTTTCACGACGGTAGTTCCAGACGCTGAAGGCTCCCTCCTTTCCCACAGTACCCGATTATCGTTCGTCGCAAAGGCGCAATTTCAGATTATCGCAGCAGGCGGGATGCCTCACCCCGCCGGCTTGGCGTGCGCGAGCCACAACCGCGCGGCGTTCTCGCCGGCGGCGCGCTCGGCGTCCTTGATCTTCTGCATCCAGTCTTCGAGCCAGAGATCGGAGACGCCGCCGGCCTTGGCGATGGTGTGCCATTTGGTGGCCGCGGCGGCGTCGGCGGGCAGTCCGCGCCCGGTCGCCAGGATGCGCGCGAGGCGGTTCTGCGCGATCGCGTTGCCCTTGTGCGCTGCCTTGCGGAATATCGCGGCGGCGGCGCTCTCGTCCTTTTGGGTGCCGGTGCCATTAAACAGCGCGATCGCATATTCGACCTCGGCCGCGATGTTGCCGGCGCGCGCGGCGGCGCCGAGCAGCTTGGCGGCGGCGGCCGGATCCTTCGGCACGCCGTTGCCCTCCTTGTAGAGCGTGGCGAGCGCGTACTGCGCCTCGGGGCTGCCGGCATCGGCCGCGACGCGCAGCAGTTCGGCGGCGCGGGCGACGTCCTGGCCGACCTGCTGGCCCTCGAGATACAGCAGCGCGAGGTTATAGGCAGCGGCGACGTGGCCCATCTTCGCGGCCTTGTCGAGCAGGGCTGCGGCCTCCGCGAGGTCCTGCGCGCCGCCGCGGCCCGCAAAGCGCGCCATCGCGAGGGCGAAGATCGCCTGCCTGTCGCCGCGATCGGCGGCGAGCGAGAACCAGGCGATCGCCTTCTTCTCGTCCTTCGCCACGCCGTAGCCGTTGGAGTAGAGATCGCCCAGCAACGTCATGGCGACCGGATCGCCTTCGCCGGCGCGACGCGTCGCCTCCTTGAATGCCGCGAGATAGTAGCCGCGCTGATAGGCGCCGAACGCGACGTCGCCTTGCGCGGCGACCGGCGACTGCGGCTGCAAGGCGGTGGTCTTCGTGGTGACCGGAGCGTCCAGCGCGGGCTTTTCCGGCGCGGTGAACGGCGCAATCGGAGCAGTGGTCGGCGCGAACGCGCTCGGCGCCGACGGTGCGGGCGGCGGCGCGGCCTTTGCGGCCGGAGCTGCTTTTCTCGGCGCGATCGATTTCTTCGGTGCGGCCTTCGGCTCCAGCGGGGTCGTCGTTCCCGCGGCCTTTGGTTCGGTCTTCGCCTGGACCTTTGGCTGCGCTTGGACCTTTGGCTGTGCCTTCTTCTGCTCCCTGGGCTTCTGCGCCGGCTTGGGAATGCTCGCGGGCGGACGCGCGATCGGCGGCGAGATCTGCAGCGGCTGCGCGTGGGCGTCGGCCGCGACACACGCGCCGAGCAGAGCAGATATGAGAACCGCCTTCGATCTCATCGCACGGGATCCGTGCCGAGACTGGCCGCCGCCGCGACCGCGCGCGCATCGCGCCATACATTTTCACCGAGCGCGATGAAATCCGCGCCGGCCGCCGCCAGCGCCTCGCCTTCGTCGAGGCTTGCCGCGTAAGCGACGCACGGGATCGTCAGCGTCTGCGCCCACCACTCCACGCGCTCGAGGATCGCGTCGAACGACGGCCTGCGGCCGCCTGTGTCCGGCTCGCCGAACATCACGTAGTCGGCGCCCGCTTCGCCGGCCAGCATGGCGTCGTGGCGCGTGTTCAACCCGCCGCAGCCGGCAATGCGCGCGGGCTTGAGCGCGGGTGCTGCCGCCGTGAAGGCGTCGATGCCGGTCAGATGCGCGCCGTCGGTCTCGCCGCGCGCGCAAAGCTCGGCGTGGCCGTCGAGCAGCAGCGCCGCGCCATTCGACTGGATCAGGATGCGCAGCGCCTTGATGCGATCGAGCTGCGCGCTCTCGTCGCCCTCGGCGAGACGCAGCAGCACGGCCGCGATGTCGGTTGCGTTCAGCGCGTCGGCCAAATCGTTCGCCACCGCGTCCGGATCGGCGACCGGCGGCGTCACGAGATAGAGGCGCGGCGCGGCGCGCGTCTCGTCCCTGGCTGTCCCCATGCCCATCGCATGGGACCCCTTTCCGGCGGAATGGCGGCGACGATCGCTCATCGCCGGGAAGAATGCGGCAAAAAGGTTAAGCCGCCTTCTTTTCCAGGTCCTGCTTCCACTGCCCCAATGCCGCAAGGCCGTTCATCCGGGCGCGATGCGCGAAGGCGCGCTGGGCGGCCGCGACGTTCTCGGACTTGCCGCCCCAGGCCTTCTGCGGGGCGGCCTGCAGGGCACGGCCGTAGGAGAAGGTGAGCTTCCAGGGGAGCGGCCCGAGCTTGTTCATGGCGTCGAGATGGGCGGTCGCCTCTTCGTCGGACTGGCCGCCGGAGAGGAACGCGATACCGGGCACCGCGGCCGGCACGCAGGCCTTGAGCAGCCGCACGGTCTTCTCGGCGACCTCCTCGACGGAGGCCTTCTTCGCCGACTTCTTTCCTGCGATCGCCATGTTGGGCTTGAGCACCATGCCTTCGAGCGCGACGCGGTTGTTGTACAGCTCCTCGAACGTCGCCTTCAGCGCCCACTCGGTGAAGGTGTAGCAACG
>DATEKY010000908.1:0-2801 GCA_035277225.1 Xanthobacteraceae bacterium | reverse complement strand
GCGATCTTGCCGGAGATCGAGCCGTCCTTGATCAGATCGAGCACCGATCCGAGCTGCGCAGCCGAGACGGGCGAAGACGCGATGTCCCTGCCCTCCTTGTTCAGCCGGCCGTAGAGCTCGTTGATCACCCAGTTCGCCGCGAGCTTGGCGTCGCGGCCGGTCGCGACCGCTTCGAAGAAGTCTGCCGTGGCGCGCTCGGCCACCAGCACGTCGGCGTCGTAGGCCGACAGGCCCGCCTCGCGCATGAAGCGCGCCTTCTTCTCGTCCGGCAGTTCGGGCAGCTTCGCTTTCAGCGCATCGACCTCGTCCTGCGTCAGCTCGAGCGGCAGCAGGTCGGGATCCGGGAAGTAGCGATAGTCGTGCGCCTCTTCCTTCGAGCGCATCGAGCGGGTCTGCCGCCGGCCCGGATCGTACAGCCGCGTTTCCTGCTCGATCGTGCCGCCGTCCTCGATGATCTCGATCTGGCGCCGCGCCTCGTGCTCGATCGCATCGCCGATGAAGCTGATCGAGTTCATGTTCTTGATCTCGCAGCGCGTGCCGAGCGGCGCGCCTGGCTTGCGCACCGAGACGTTGATGTCGGCGCGCAGGCTCCCCTTCTCCATGTCGCCGTCGCAGGTGCCGAGATAGCGCAGGATCGAGCGCAGCTTGGTGAGGTAGGCCTTGGCCTGCCCGGACGAGCGGATATCGGGCTTCGACACGATCTCCATCAAGGCGACGCCGGAACGGTTGAGGTCGACATACGACATCGTCTGGTGGCGGTCGTGCAGCGACTTGCCGGCGTCCTGTTCGAGATGCAGCCGCTCGATGCCGACCGTGAAGCTGCCCTCGGGCAGATCGACGATCACCTCGCCCTCGCCCACCACCGGCTGCTTGTACTGGCTGATCTGATAGCCCTGCGGCAGATCGGGATAGAAATAGTTCTTCCGGTCGAACACGGATTTCAGATTGATCTGCGCCTTCAGCCCAAGCCCGGTGCGCACCGCCTGGTTGACGCACTCCTTGTTGATCACCGGCAGCATGCCCGGCATCGCGGCATCGACCAGCGAGACGTGGCTGTTCGGCGCGCCGCCGAATTCGGTCGAGGCGCCCGAGAACAGTTTCGCGTTGGAGGCGACCTGCGCGTGCACCTCCATGCCGATCACGACCTCCCAGTCGCCGGTCGCGCCCTTGATCAGTTTCGCCGTCGTGTCCATGCTTTCGCCGTCAAATCTCACGCGGTTGGTCACACAAAATGCCGGAACCGCAGTGCAGCATCATTCGTTGAAGTTCCAGAGTTAGCGGAGCGAACGATGGCTGACAACAACGGACCAGAGCCTTCACGCGGAAGCATCGGACTGCTGCTGGGCGGCGTGGTGGTGGCGGCCGCGGTGGTTTTCATGCTGACCGGCGGCCAGCTTGGCGGCGTCAAAGGGGTCAACAGCGACGCCGACCTGCCGGCGGTCGCCTCGCCGCCGCCTTCGGCCAAGAAATAGCGCGCCAATCTAGCGCTTGCGCGCCGCCTCGAGCAGCGCTGCCACGATCGCGTTCCATTCGTCATCGAGCGCGCCGGTCGCGACCGGCCTGCCGGCGGTGCGATACCAGTAATTTGCGTTCGGCAGATCGCCCTCGACGCGGTGCAGGTAGGCGTGCACCCAGGCGGCTTCGCGGCTCTCATCGTCCTGCACGATCTTGTGCGACCTGTCCCAGTCGCCCTTGGCGGCCCACCACAGCCCTGCGAGCGGACCGGCGATGTCGTCGGGTGGCGCTTCCGACGACAGCGTGCGCTTCAATTCGTCGGGGTTCATTTCAGGTCCTCATCCTGAGGAGCATCGCGTAGCGATGCGTCTCGAAGGATGGCCAAAGACACTGAGCTCGCTGCCATGCTTCGAGACGCGGCGCGACGCGCCGTTCCTCAGCATGAGGGAAGCTACCACCACCGCTCCACCGGAAACGAGCCGGCCGCGTCCTCGATCTTCTGCCCGAGCGCGAACAGCGTCTCCTCGTCGAACGGCTTGCCGATCAGCTGCAGCGCGAGCGGCAGGCCCTGGCGGTCGAGGCCCGCCGGCACCGCGATGCCCGGCAAGCCCGCCATGTTCACCGTCACGGTGAACACGTCGTTCAGGTACATCTCGACCGGATCGGCACCGCCCTTCTCGCCGATGCCGAAGGCGGCCGACGGCGTCGCGGGTGTGAGCATCGCATCGATGCCCTTGGCGAAGCACTCCTCGAAGTCGCGCTTGATCAAGGTGCGCACTTTTTGCGCGCGAATATAGTACGCGTCGTAGTAGCCCGCGGACAAAACATACGTGCCGATCATCACGCGGCGGCGCACTTCTCCGCCAAAGCCTTCGGCGCGCGTGCCCTCATACATGCCGATGACGTCGCGACCGGGCACGCGCAGCCCGTAACGCACGCCGTCATAGCGCGCGAGGTTGGACGAGGCTTCCGCCGGCGCCACGATGTAATAGGCCGGCAGCGCGTATTTGGTGTGCGGCAGCGACACGTCGACCATCTCGGCGCCGGCGTCCTTCAGCCATGTGATGCCCTGGCTCCACAGCGTCTCGATCTCGCCCGGCATGCCGTCGAGGCGATACTCCTTCGGGATGCCGATCTTCATGCCTTTCACGGAACGCCCGAGCGATGCCGCGTAGTCCGGCACCGGCAGGTCGACCGAGGTCGTATCCTTCGGATCGTGCCCCGCCATCGAGCGCATCAGCAGCGCGGTGTCGCGCACCGTGCGGGCGATCGGGCCGGCCTGGTCGAGCGAGGAGGCGAACGACACGATCCCCCAGCGCGAGCAGCGCCCGTAGGTCGGCTTCAGG
>DATEKY010000907.1:0-2541 GCA_035277225.1 Xanthobacteraceae bacterium | reverse complement strand
TGACGCCCGCAATCTCGATATAGGGCTGCGCCACGCGACCTGTTACTTCGGCAGGAACTCGTTGGTGTGGAATGCGGTCCACGGCTTGTCGGTCTGCACGTCGCGATACTGCCGGAGCAGCGCGATGGTCTGATCCCAGTCCTTCTGATCGCCCCAGCCGATGCGACCCTTGGAGTTCGGCGAGTCGAGCAGCTCGATGTCGACCTTGAGCTGATCGATCTGCGACGCGCGGTTGAGATCGGGCTTGACCTTCATCGTGGCGTCGACCGCGGCCTCCGGATTCTTCTTCGCCTCCTCCCAGGAGCGAGCGGTCGCCTTGACGAAGCGGCGCACCAGGTCTGCCTTGTTCTTGATCGTCGCCTCCTGCGTCAGGATCGTCATGCCGACGATATTGGCACCGTGGTCGGCGTAACGCAGCGCGGCCGGGGTCTCGCCCTTGTACTTGATGAGGAAGTACTGATCGTCGGCGCCGCCGAGCAGCGCGTCGACGCGCTTTTCCAGCACCGCCACCACCTTGGCGGCGGGATCGACCTGAACGAAGGTGATCTTCGACATGTCGAGCTTGTTGTAGGCCGCCATCGCGCGGAACAGCTGACCGAGCGGATCGCCCGGCGTGACGGCGAACTTCTTCCCCTCGAGGTCCTTCGGCGTCTTGATGCCGGCCGAGGCGAGCGACACCACCGAATAGCCGGTGGAATTGAGCAGCGACATCACCGACTTGATCTCGGCGCCCTTCGCGGACGCAGCGACGACGCTGGAGGAGTCCGCGAGCCCGAAGGTGTCGGAGCCGGCGGCGACCACCTGCACGGTGTTCACCGAGCCGCGGCCCTCGTTGATGGTCAGATCGATGCCTTCCTCTTTGTAGAAGCCGCGCTCCTTGCCGTAATAGAACGGCACGTGCAGTCCGCCGAGATACCAGTTGAGGCGGAGGCTGACGGCGTCCTGCGCCGACGCCGTGACCGACGAGGCCGCCAGCACGGCGAGCGTCACCGCGATCATCCTGAATGTCATCTGCCACCTCCCCTGGTTTCGTTTCTGTCTCACGTGATCGTCACGTCCGCGGGCTGCTGGGATACATGCCACGGGATCGTGATGCGCTCGATGATCTCGACCACGTAGTAGATCGCAAGCCCGATCAGACTGAGCAGCACGACGATGGCGAACACCATCGGCGTTTCGAGGTTGCCGTTGTACTGCAGCAGCAGATAGCCGAGCCCGCGGTCGGACGCGACGAATTCGGCGACCACGGCGGCAGTCGCCGACAGCGCGGCACCGACCTTCAACCCGGTGAAGATGTCGGGCAGTGCCTGCGGCAGGCGGATCTTGAAGAACATCTTCCATTCGCCCGCGCCGGTGGTGCGCGCGAAGTCCATGATCTCGGGATCGACCGATTTGAAGCCCGCGATGCTGGCGACCACGATCGGAAAGAACGACAGGAGAAAGACCAGCAGCAGCTTCGGCGCGAAGCCGAAGCCGAACCAGATGATGAAGAGCGGCGCGATCGCGATCTTCGGGATGATCTGCAGGAACACGACCACCGGATAGATCGCGGTCTCGACGAAGCGCCAATAGGTGACCACGAGGGCGAGCGGGACGCTGACCACGATCGCAAGCAGGTAGCCGGCGACGATCTCCTGCGTCGTCACCCAGGCGCCGCCCATCACGGTATCGTAGCGCTTGAGAAATTCGGTCCACACCTTCGAGGGCGGCGGCAGCAGGTACTCCTTCACGCCCGTGAGATGAACCGCGACCTCCCACACCAGGAAGAGCAGCGCGAACACGATCAGCGGCGCCGCGCGCCGCTTCAGCCAAGCGCGCGGACCCGCAAGGCCTGCGGGCTCGCCAGACGGGGTGGGATCGGCCGCGCTCACGGCTGCGCCGCGTCGAGCGCGCCGCCGAGGTCCTTGGTGCCGTATTCGGCCGGCATGTTGATCTCGATCAGCTCCAGGTCGTCGGAACGGGCGATCACGTTGTGGGCGACGCCGGCCGGCTGCGACAGGCAGGAGCCGGCTTTCACCGTCACGTCGCCCTCGACGCCGGCAAAACGGAAGGTGATCCAGCCCTTCAGCACGACCACGAAATGGCCGGTCATGTCGTGCCAGTGCCAGCCGGTCGGCTGCTCGAACGGCCGGATCGCGCGAATGTGCTTTGCGCCGATCCGCCCGCCCGACGCGGCCGCCAGGCCGAGGTCGCGATATTCGTTGTCGGCGCGCGGCCCGTCGCGGGTGAAGCCGTCTTCCGAGGCGGTGACGTGATTGAGCCTGGTGTGCGCGTGCGCGAGGTCGAGCGGGCCTCGATAGCGCATCGGCGTGTCGGACGTGTCCATGGTCATCTCTCGGGCGGCTTAAGCGGGGACCCAGGCGAGCGCACGCGTTTCGGTCAGGCGACGCGGCAGCGCCGTCCAGCTTTCGCCGCCGTCGGTCGAGCGGAAATACTGGCCGAGCGCAGTGGCCACGAAGATCAGATTCGGATCGGACGGGTTGGTGGCGACGCACCAGGCCGAGCTTTGCAACTCGCCGGGCAGCTTCGCATCTTCCCAAT
>DATEKY010000906.1:0-4339 GCA_035277225.1 Xanthobacteraceae bacterium | reverse complement strand
CTGATCGCGCAGGACCGCGAGGCATTCTACAATTCCGAGATCGCGCTGCGCGAGCGCACCGCCTATCCGCCGTTCGGGCGGCTCGCGAGCCTGCTGGTCACCGGGGCCGACAAGCACGCGACGGAAGGCTTCGCGCGCAGGCTCGCCGCAGCCGCACCGCGCAGCGAGGACGTGCGCGTGCTCGGGCCCGCCGAAGCGCCGCTCGCGCTCATCCGCGGGCGGCATCGCTATCGCCTGATGGTGAAGTCGGCGCGCGGCTTCGACCTGTCGGGTTACCTGCGCGGATGGCTCAGCCACGCGCCGAAGCGCAAGGGCGATCTCAAGCTCGACGTCGATGTGGATCCGCAGAGTTTTCTTTAATCGTGGGCACTGTCATTCCGGCCGAGCGAAGCGAGGACCGGAATCCATAACCACGACAGCCGGAAAGGTCGCTCGGTTTGTGGTTATGGATTCCGGGCTCGCCGCTGCGCGGCGCCCCGGAATGACGACTGCGCTACCCCCGCGACGGCAGCAGCACGCAGACCGAGGCGGCGAAGATCAGAACGTAGCCGATGACGTCGGCGACAGTTGGAATCTCGCCCAGCAGGATCGCGGTCGAGACCACGCCGATCACCGGCGCGCTCAACACGCCGAGCGAGGCCGTCATCGCCGATATCCGGCCGATGATCCCGAACCACAGGAAGTAGGCAAGCGCAGAACCGACGAGCCCGGCGAAGATCATGGCGAACACCGCGAGCGCGCTCGCCTGCGACAGGTGCAGCGTTCCTTCGGCGAACGGCAGGCACAGGACGACGACCACGAAGGCAATGACGATCTGCCATGCCGCGTTGGCGATCGGATCGCCGGTGATGCGCACCCACTTCACATAGACGGTGCCGGCCGCCCAACTCACCGCGATGGTGAGCGCGATCAGCACGCCGATCAGGGCCCCGCTCTGCGCCAGCGGATAGACGAGGATCGCCATTCCGGCGGTACACAACACGAGCGCGACAATGCGGGCGCGGGTGAGCCGTTCGCCGAGCACGAGCCAGGCGAACAGCGCGGCCCAGATCGGCATCGTATAGGCCAGCATCGCGACCCGCCCCGTCGCGGTGAACATCATCGCGATCACGCTCAGCAGCGAGAACGACAGGATGTTCAGGATCCCGGACACGATCAAATGGGCGCAATTCTTTGGTCCGCCGGGCGAGAAAGGACGTCCCTGCAGGGCGACGACGATGAACAGCGCGGCAGCGCCGAGCGCAAGCGTCACGACGCGCATGCTGAACGGCGGAACCTCGTCGAGCGCGATGCGCATCGCGGGCCAGGTGAGCCCCCACGCGAAGCTGAGCGCGACAAGCATCAGCTTCGCAGACGCGTTCGTGGCTTCGTGTGGAACAGGTTGCACGCCGGTACTCGCGCTTCGTGGTGTGAGGAGGGAGTCGCGGAGAAGTGCGTTCTTAGCGCGCGCTCATCGTCTCGCAAGCTCGCAGGCAGCGCATGTCAGGCATGCCGCTAACCTGAACAGATCGTCAGGATCAAACACATTTATGAGATTGTGAAACATCGACGACGCTCGCGGGGTTTATCCTGATGCAAGAGGGGCGACTGTCTGACTTCGTAATGCCTCGATGGGGAGAAGTCCTATGACGCGTAGCTTCTCAAGACTCGCCGTCGCCCTCGTGGCGGCGGCTGCGGTCGGCTTCGCCTTCATGCCGGGCGAAGCCTCGGCTCGCATGGGTGGCATGGGCGGTTTCCACGGTGGTATGGGCGGCTTCCACGGCGGGTTCCGCGGTGGCCCGGTTGCGTTGCATGCCCCGGCGTTCCGCAGCGGATTCGTTGGCCCGCAGTTCCGCACGCCGTTCATCCACCGCTCGGCCGTGGTAAATCGGCCGTTCGTCGTAAATCGGTTCCATCGCTTCCACCGCTTCCACCGCTTCGCGTTCGTCGGAGCGCCGTTCTTCGCGGCTTCGGTCGTGAACGCCGGCTATGACGACTGCCTTGCGCCGCGCCGGATCTGGACGCCGTATGGCTGGCGCATCCGTTGGATCAACGTCTGCTACGACTACGGATACGGATACTGACCGGCATGACGATAGCGCATGCTGCACTGCGGGAACCGCGGTTCGGCTCGCGCGTTCTTCTGCCGGACACAATCCGGCGCCCCGGGCGGCGCCTCTCACCAGGAGACGCCGCCATGGATTTCGATCTGCATCACGCGATCGCCGGCAAGCTGGAGGCCGGCAAGCTCGCCGGCTGGCTTTCGGAATATCTTGTCGCTTGGCATGGGCCGAGCGGGCAGCTTGAGCCGGAAGTTACGGTCTGGCGGTCGACTGACCAGAACGACGACGCCACCATCAAGGCCTATCTGAGCAGCCTGTTGAGCGATCTCGTCCCCGCCCGCGGCATCGTGATCGCCGAGTAGCCGCACCGCCTGCATCTCGCCGGGCGGGTTCCTACATGCTAGGAACTCGGCCCCCGGGATGCACCCATGACCGCGCCGCTGAAATCGATCGAAGGAAGCAGCATCGGCGCCGCGATGGCCGATATCGGCCGCCGCGCGAAGGCTGCGGCGCGCGCGCTCGCGCTCAGTCCCGCGGCGCAGCGCAACGCGGCGCTGACCGCGATGGCGAAATCGATCCGCGCAAGCGAGGCCGGCATTCTGGCGGCCAACGCCGAGGACGTCGCCGAGGCGAAAGCCGGCGGCGCCAACGCCGCATTCCTCGATCGCCTCACGCTGACGCCGAAGGGCGTCGCCGCGATGGCGGGCGGCATCGAAATTGTGCGCGAACTGGCCGACCCGGTCGGCGCCGTGACGGAAAGCTGGACGCGCCCGAACGGCATGACGATCGAGCGCGTGCGCGTGCCGCTCGGCGTCGTCGGCGTAATCTATGAAAGCCGCCCGAACGTGACCGCGGACGCCGCCGCGCTGTGCCTCAAGGCCGGCAACGCCGTGATCCTGCGCGGCGGCTCGGAAAGCTTCCGCTCGACGCGCGCCATCCACGCGGCGCTGGTCGAGGGCTTGCGCGCAGCGGACCTGCCGGAGGAGTCAATCTCGCTGGTGCCGACGCGCGACCGCGCTGCGGTCGGGCTGATGCTCGCCGGGCTCGACGGCAACATCGACGTGATCGTGCCGCGCGGCGGCAAGGGACTTGTCGGGCGCGTGCAGGCCGAGGCGCGCGTGCCGGTGTTCGCGCATCTCGAAGGCGTCGTGCATGTCTACGTCGACAAGGCCGCCGATCTCGAGATGGCGAAGACGATCGTGCTGAACGCGAAGCTGCGCCGCACCGGTGTCTGCGGCGCGGCCGAGACGCTGCTGGTCGATCGCGCGGCGGTGAAGACGCACCTGCAGCCGCTGGTCGCGATGCTGATCGACGCGGGCTGCGAGGTGCGCGGCGATGCCGACGTGCAGCGCGCCGACAATCGCGCGAAGGCGGCAACGGAAGAGGACTGGCCGACGGAATATCTCGACAGCATCATCGCGGCAAAAGTCGTCGACGGCGTCGATGCCGCGATCGCCCATATCGAGCGTTACGGCTCGCATCACACCGACGCGATCGTCACCGCCGACCAAAAAGCCGCCGACAAGTTCCTGAGCGAAGTCGACTCGGCGATCGTGCTGCACAACGCCTCGACGCAGTTCGCCGACGGCGGCGAGTTCGGCTTCGGCGCCGAGATCGGCATCGCGACGGGCCGCATGCACGCGCGCGGCCCGGTCGGCGTCGAGCAACTCACCACGTTCAAGTATCGCATTCGCGGCACGGGGCAGATCAGGCCATAATGGCTGCCGAGAGCTCGGTGCCACCCTCTCCCTTTGAGGGAGAGGGTGGCGCGCGTAGCGCGCCGGGTGAGGGGTCCTTACTTCTTTGCGTACATCAAGAAAGAACCCCTCACCCGGCTCGCCGCTTCGCGGCTCGCCACCCTCTCCCTCAAGGGGAGAGGGTGGCAGCGGAGCAAGCGGCTCGTCCCCCGGCCCGATTCGCCTGCCCCCCCACACGCCGGGGCTGAAGATCGGCCTGTTCGGCGGCACGTTCGATCCGCCGCACGCCGCGCACCGCGCCGCCTGCCTTCTCGCCATGAGGCGGCTCAATCTCGACCGCATCTGGTGGATGGTGACGCCCGGTAACCCGTTGAAGAACACGCGCGGATTGGCGCCGCTCGCCGAACGCATAGCGGCCGCGCAGGCGCTCGCCAATCATCCGCGCATCGTGGTGACCGGCGTCGAGGCGCAGATGCGCACGCGCTTCACCTACGACACGGTGGCGAAGCTCACCGCGCGCTGTCCCGGCGTGCGCTTCGTCTGGATCATGGGCGCCGACAATCTGCGCAGCTTCCATCGCTGGCAGAAGTGGCAGGGGAT
>DATEKY010000905.1:0-3590 GCA_035277225.1 Xanthobacteraceae bacterium | reverse complement strand
TCCGCGCCGGCATCATTCCGGTGCCACTCAACACGCTGCTCACCGCCGAGCAATACCGCTACATCCTGGAGGACTCGCGCGCCAAAGTGCTGTTCGTGTCCGCGCCGCTGCTCGCGGTGGCGCAACAGGCGACCAGCGGCCTCGACCTGACGATCGTCGTGATCGGCGAGCCGTCGGGCGCGCTGCCGCGCTTCGAAATGCTGCTCGCGGCGGAGACGAGTGCCGCGCAGCCGGCGAAGACCTCCCCCGACGAAGTCGCGTTCTGGCTCTACTCCTCGGGCTCGACCGGCATGCCGAAGGGCGTGCGCCACGTGCATGCGAGCGCGATGGAAACCGCGAAACTGTACGCGCAAGGCGTGATGGGCATCCGCGAAGACGACGTCGTTTATTCGGCCGCGAAGCTGTTCTTCGCCTACGGGCTCGGCAACGGCATGAGCTTTCCCATGTCGGTCGGGGCGACCGCGGTGCTGCTGCCCGATCGGCCGACGCCGCAGGCGGTGTTCGCCGTGCTCAAGCGCGAGCAGCCGACGATCTTCTATGGCGTGCCGACGCTCTATGCGGCGATGCTCGCCGACGCCGCATGCACGCCGGAAAATTCATCCGCGCGGCTGCGCATGTGCGTCTCGGCCGGCGAAGGGCTGCCCGAGCATATCGGGCTCGAATGGAAGAACCGGTTCGGCGTCGACATCTATGACGGCGTCGGCTCGACCGAGATGCTGCACATCTTCCTCGGCAATTATCCCGGCAAGCTGCGCTACGGCACCTCGGGCGTACCGATCCCCGGCTACGAGGCGCGATTGATCGACGACAACGGGCGCGAGGTGGCGGAGGGCGAGATCGGCGAGCTTTCGGTGCGCGGCACCACCGCGGCCGACGGCTACTGGAACCAGCGCGAGAAATCGCGCCGCACCTTCGAGGGCGAGTGGACGCGCACCGGCGACAAATACGTGCGCGAGGGCGACGGCTTCTATCGCATCTGCGGGCGCACCGACGACATGTTCAAGGTGAGCGGCCAGTGGGTCTCGCCGTTCGAGGTGGAATCCGCGCTGATCACGCATCCGCGCGTGCTCGAATGCGCGATCGTGCCGAAGGAGGACTCGGACGGGCTGCTCAAGCCGAAGGCGTTCATCGTGCTCAAGGGCGAAGGCGCCACGCCGGGCGAGGCGGAGTTGCAGGAGCACGTGAAGCGCCAGGTCGGCCCGTGGAAATATCCGCGCTGGATCGAGTTCGTCGAGGGACTGCCGAAGACCGCGACGGGCAAGATCCAGCGCTTCAAGCTGAGGGATTGATGACGCTCGCGGACCAGGGCCACATCGCGATCGGCGGCGCGTCGCTCGAGTACCGCATGATCGGGCCGCACCAGGACGCTGCGCCGGTGATCGTGATGCTGCACGAGGGACTGGGGTCGGTCACCACGTGGGGTGACTTCCCGGCGCGGCTTGCGGAGAAAACCGGCGCCGGCGTGTTCGTCTATTCGCGCGCCGGCTACGGCAAGTCGTCGACCATCGCGCTGCCGCGGCCGCTCGACTACATGCAGCGCGAAGCAACTGACGTGCTGCCGCAACTGCTCGACGCGATCGGCTTTCGCCGCGGCATCCTGCTCGGCCACAGCGACGGCGCCACTATCGCGGCGTATTACGCCGGCAGCGTGCAGGATCACCGCGTGCGCGGGCTCGTTCTGATCGCGCCGCATTTCTTTATGGAGGACAGCAACATCGCGGCGATCCGCAAGACCGTCGAGGCCTACGAGACGACCGATCTGCGAGCCAGGCTCGCGCGGCATCATGGCGACGTCGACGCGGCGTTCCGCGGCTGGAGCGGCGCGTGGCTCGATCCGGCGTTTGAAAAATTCGATACGACCGACGCGCTCGCCTACATCCGCGTACCGGTTCTGGTGCTGCAGGGCGCGGCCGATCCATACGGCACGCTGGCGCAGGTGCGGGTCCTGGACGAGGAGTGCTACTGCCCGGTGGATGCGGTGGTACTAAGTGGAATTGGCCACGCGCCGCACCGCGAGGATCCTGCCGCAACTCTGACGGCGATAGCCGATTTCGCCGGTCGTATTTTCGACCAAGACGTTGAAAACGCGGCGTAATTTTTCCACACCCGATTCCTTGCGCCGCAGGCTGACATGAATTATAATTCCTGTTATTGAAGAACTATAGTTCATACGATGGTTCGGAGGACGTCATGGGAGAGGCAGCGGACAAGCGCGCCAACGCCGCCAATCCGGCCATCGACTTCCGCACCGAGCCGGCGCGCTATCGCCACTGGAAAATGGCCGCCGACGGCGACACCGCCACCCTCACGATGGACGTGGACGAAAAAGCCGGCCTGCTCGGCGGCTATGAGCTGAAGCTCAACTCCTACGATCTCGGCGTCGACATCGAGCTGGCCGACGCGATCGAGCGCCTACGCTTCGAGCACCCCGAGGTCAAAGTCGTCATCCTCAAGTCGGCGAAGGAGCGCGTGTTCTGCGCCGGCGCCAACATCCGCATGCTCGCGGGCGCGACCCACGCGCATAAAGTCAACTTCTGCAAGTTCACCAACGAGACGCGCAACTCGATCGAGGAGGCGAGCGAGCTCTCCAGCCAGAAATACGTTTGCGTCGTGAACGGCACCGCGGCCGGCGGCGGCTACGAGCTCGCGCTCGCCTGCGATCACATCATGCTGGTCGACGACGGCGCGGCCGCGGTCTCGCTGCCCGAGCTGCCGCTGCTCGCCGTGCTGCCCGGCACCGGCGGGCTCACCCGCGTCACCGACAAGCGCAAGGTGCGGCGCGATCGCGCCGACGTGTTCTGCACAACGGAAGAAGGCGTGAAGGGCAAGCGCGCGGTCGAGTGGCGCCTGGTCGACGAGACGATGCCGCGCTCGAAGCTGGACGAAGCCGTCGCGGCGCGCGCCAAGGCGATCGCCGCCAAGGCGAACACGCGCAACGGCAGCGGCATTGCGCTCACGCCGATCGAGCGCACGCGCACACCGGATGCGAACGAATACAAATTCGTCTCCGTCGAGTTCGACCGCGACAACCGCCTCGCCACCATCACGCTGCGCGGGCCGGACTCCCCTGCCCCGGCCACCGCCGACGATCTCGCCAAACAGGGCGCCGCATCCTGGCTGCTGCAGATCGCGCGCGAGCTCGACGACGCGATCCTCGACATCCGCCTGAACGAACTGGAGATCGCAGCACTCGTGTTCAAATCGGTCGGCGATCCGCAGGCCGTGCTCGAGCATACGGTGGCGCTCGACTCGTTCGATCACTGGCTCGCGCGCGAAATCCGCCTCAAGTGGCGGCGCGTGCTCAAGCGCGTCGACATGACCTCGCGCTCGCTCGCGACCCTGATCGAGCCGGGCTCGTGCTTCTCTGGTTTGCTCGCCGAGCTGATCTTCGCGGCGGACCGTTCCTACATGCTGATCGGAGAGCGCCAGGGCGGGAGCAACCGCGCGCCGGCCTCGATCATCCTCTCCGACGCCAATCTTTCCGGCCAGTACCCGATGAGCAACGGTCTCTCGCGCCTTGCCACGCGCTTCCTCGGCGAGCCCGAGGCGCTCGATGCGGCGCGCGACGCGCTCGGCAAGCCGCTCGACGC
>DATEKY010000904.1:0-4051 GCA_035277225.1 Xanthobacteraceae bacterium | reverse complement strand
CACCGCGACCTTCGTCTACGGCGAGTGGGCCGACCTCGCCGCGCAGATGAATGCGCGCACGATCGATGTGCTGGCGGTGGGCGCGGGGGTGCCTTTCCCCTCGTTCATCGAGTTGGAGGCGAAGAACCGCGTTCGCTACGTGACGCTCGCCCCGGAGAATATCGCCGCGCTACGACTGGCGATGCCCGAGCTGACGCCGTCGCGCGTGCCGGCCGGCACCTATCCGTCACTGCTGCGCGACTACCAGACGCTCGGGCTGTACAATTTCGCCGTCGCGCACGCCGACCTCCCAAACGATCTGGTCTACAGCATCGTGCGCATCGTGTTCGAGAAGCATGAGGAGATGATGGAGGTGCACGCCTCGGCGGCGGCGACCGTGCCGGCCAACATGGAGCGCAACACGTTCCTGCCGCTGCACCCCGGCGCGATCCGCTACTTCCGGCAGGTTGGACGGGCCGGACAGTCGGATTAGCGCCGCGGAAATGTCGGCGATCAGCGACGTCGAGGCTTCCGCTTCGGCTTGCTCGACTTCTTTCTGTTCGCGCGCACGCGGTCGCGCAACGTCTGCGTCGCGCGGACATTGACGGCGCCGCTCGAGCGCTCGAGCACGACACCATACTCGGCTCTGGCGGCTTTCGCGGAAATGTGGCCGGTGGCAACGTCCGACGCGACCTGCGCAGCGTCCCGGTCGAGCGGATCGCCGTAGCCCCCTCCGCCTCCGGTGAAGAACGTAAACTCGTCATCCTTGCCGAGAACAAGACCGGTCACTTTTTGATAGCGCTCGGTACGCCCTTTGCGCCGGCGAACCGTGATCGTGCCGGTCGCTCCCGCCGTGCCGCCCTGCAGGCCCCATGGCGGCGTGATCGATCGTGCCGTCAGCCCGTTCAGCAGTCCGTTATCGAGCACGCGGTAGACCCGTTCGAGCCCCAGCCCGCCGCGCCATCGGCCGGCTCCGCCGGAATCCTGCCGCAACCGGTAACGCTCGATCATCAGCGGGAAGCGCGTCTCCAGCACCTCGATCGGCACGTTGAACGTGTCGCCGTGACCGATCGTGTAGGTCGAGCCCGGCCCGTCGCCATGCGGCCGCGCGCCCCATCCGCCGGCAACCGGCTCGATATTGGTGTAGCCGCGCCCGGTCGCCGGGTCCCTTCCGGTCAGCAGCATGGCGGAAATATCGCAATAATGACCGGCCGGAATCCGGTCCGGCACCGCGGCCGCCATCGCCTTGTGAATCGTGTCGATGACGTTCAGCGCGGGCGTCTGCCACCACGACATCGGCGCGGGCTCGAGCGCGCTGATCACCGTCCCGGGCGGAAGGATGACCTCGAGCGGCCGGAAGCAGCCGTCGTTCACCGGCAGATGCGGACCGACGACGTATTTCAGCGCCAGCCGCGCCGCGCTTCGCCCCGCCGCGAAGCCGCAATTGATCGGGCCGCGCACCTGCGGATTCATCTTGCTGAAGTCGACCGTCACGCTGTCGCCGTGCACCGTGACGCGGGCACTGATCCGCACCGGCTTGCCGATGTCGACCCCGTCGTCGTCGAGAAAGGACTCCGCCTCATAGACGCCGTCGGGAAACTTCGCGATCTCCGAGCGCATCAGGCGCTCGGTCTGACTCCAGATCAGTTCGATGCACGCCCGTACGGTCTCGGCGCCGTACTTCACGAACAGATCCTGCAGGCGACGCTCGCCCAGCCGGCACGCCGCGATCTGCGCACGCAGGTCGCCGAAGCTTCCTTCCGGATCGCGGATGTTATGCTGCAGGATGCGGTAGATCCCCTCGTCGGGCACGCCCGCCTTGACGAGCTTGACCGAGCGGATCTGGATGCCTTCCTCGAAGCTCGACACTGCGTCGGTCAGGAAACCGCCGGCCAGCCGTCCACCGACATCGGTCCAATGCGCGCGGGTGACGGGGAATCCGATCAGCTTTCCGTCGTGGAAGGCCGGCGTGTAGACGACCAGATTGTTGAGATGCTGCCCGCAGGTGCCGGTGTGGTTGGTGATGATGACGTCGCCCGGCTCGAAGCCGTCCTTGCCGAACTGCGCGATGCCGTCGGCGACCGCCGCGTCGAGGTCACCCACGAACAGCGGCAGCCCGCCGGGCGCCTGCGCGATCAGCCGCGTGTCGGGATCGAGAATGCCGGTGCAGAAATCCTGCACCTCGTACACGATCGTGCTGTGCGCGGTTCGCGCCAGATTGATGGTCATCTCCTCGGCGTAGGCGATCAGCGCGTTGCTGACGACCTCCGCGGTGACCGGATCAACATCCATCGCCATGTCGGATTTTCCGTCCGTCAACTCTTGCCGATCTCGATGATGAGGCTTCCGCTCGCATCGGCGCGCAGCCGGTCGCCCGGTTGAACCACCGTGGTCGAGGCGCGCTCCTCGACGATCAGCGGCCCTTCGATGTCACGCCCGGCGACGAGCGCCTCGCGCTGCAGAACCGGCGTCTCGACCATATCGCGCACGGCCTCGAAATAGACCGGGCGCGCGTCCGGCGGTGCCGCCGTCGCGGCGGAATGACCGCGCAAGGCTGACAGTTCGGGCTTGGCCACGTTGCCGATTGCGGCAAGGCGCAGCGTGACGATCTGCGCCGGCACGTGCGGATCGGCGTGTCCATAGCGCTGCGCGTAGGCGGCATCGAAGCGCGCGCGCAGTTGCGACCGCTCGGCCTGATCGATCCGCGAGGATACCGGGACCGTGACGGTGTACTCCTGCCCGAAATAGCGCACGTCGATCGAGCGCAGCAGCATGATGTCGGACGGCAGGCTGCCTTCGTCTTCCAGCACGGCGCGGCCGTTGCGTTCCATCGGCTCGAACCACGCGTCGAGCTGCTGCAGCGAGGCCTCGTCGAGCGGCACGACGCGGGTCTGCACGAAGTCGTGACGCAAGTCCGTCCAGAGCATGCCGAGCGCCGAGAAGTGGCCCGGCTGCGGCGGGATGACGACGCGCGGAATTCTCAGCTCGCGCGCGATCGCCGCCGCATGCAGCGGACCGCCGCCGCCAAATGCGATCAGCGTGAAGTCGCGCGGGTCGTATCCGCGCTGCAGCGTGATGGCGCGCACCACCGCCGACATCCGCGCGTCGGCGATCTTCACGATCCCGTGCGCGGCCTCGGTCAGGCTCATGCCGAACGGCTTGGCGACAACGCGCTCGATCGCATGCGCGGCCGCGGCCCGATCGAGGTCCATTTCGCCGCCGAGGAACTTCGCGGCGTTGAGCCTGCCGATCATCAGATTGCCGTCGGTCACGGTCGGTTCGCTGCCGCCGCGGCCATAGCAGGCCGGCCCCGGCGCCGCGCCGGCGCTCTGCGGTCCGACTTTCAGGGCGCCGGCCGGGTCGACCCACGCGATGCTTCCACCGCCCGCGCCGACCTCGATGATGTCGACCACAGGCAGGCGCATCGGATAGCCTTCGCGGTACCCGCCGACATAATACTGGTCGGTCATGCGCGGCAGGCCGCGCTCGATCAGGCAGGCCTTCGCGGTGGTCCCGCCCATGTCGAACCCGATCACGTTGTCGAAGCCGAGCGTCTTGCCGACAGCCGCAGCGCCGATGATGCCGCCTGCAGGCCCGGACTCCATCGTGGCGACCGGAGCCTGGACGGCGCGCGCGGCCGTCATCGCGCCGCCGTTCGACTGCATCACGTAGAACGTGCCGGTGAATCGGTTCTTGCGCAGCGGCGTGTCGATCGCCGTAAGGTAACGGCTGACATCGGGCCCGACGTAGCAGTTGAGCACCGTGGTCGAGGTCCGCTCGTATTCGCGATACTCGCGCAGGATCTCGTGCGACAGCGTGACGAATGCATCGGGCAGCAACTGGCGCAGCAGCTTGCCGACCGCGATCTCGTGCGCCGGATTGGCGTAGGAATGCAGCAGACAGACCGCAACCGCCTCGACCTTGGCGGCGCGCAGCTTGGCGATCGCGGCGCGCACCGAGGCGAGGCTGATGGGCGTGATCACCTTCCCCGCCGCGCTCATGCGCTCGCGGACGCCGAACCGGAGTGTCGCCGGAATCAGGAGATGCGGCTTCTCGAAGAACAGATTGTAGG
>DATEKY010000903.1:0-4372 GCA_035277225.1 Xanthobacteraceae bacterium | reverse complement strand
GGAACTGATCAAGGGCGCCATCCAGTCGGCGCGCGTCGAAATGGAGGCGCTGATCGAGCGCAGCGCCATGAGCCCGTTCATCCGCGAGAAGAAGGATTACTTCACCGCCTTCTTCGACCGCGACGGACGGCTGGTCGTCTCGACCGCGCTGCCGCTCGCCGCCGGCAACCTCATCGACTGCATTTTCGCGCGCTATCCCCGCGACGACATGCGGCCGGGCGACCTCTATCTCTATAATGACTCCTACGGCTCGCGCGGTGCGGTCTCCCACAACAACGACATGGTGTTCGTCGCGCCGGTGTTCAGCGAGGCGCGCGTCGTCGCCTTTGCCGAGGCCTGGGGACACCTGTGGGACATCGGAGGCATGGTGCCGGGCTCGATCTCCCCGGCTGCCACCGACGTGTTCCAGGAGGGCATCGTGGTGCCGCCGTCGCGCGTGTTGCGCGATGGGGTCTGGAACGAGGAGCTGATCCGCACATTCGTGCGCAACACGCGCTTCCCCGACATGGTGCGCGGCGATCTTTCCGCCATCATGGCGGCGGTCCGGCTCGGCGGGCGCCGCATGGAGGAGGTCGCCGAGCGTTTCGGCACCGGTGCCCTCGAGGCGGCCTTTGCCGGCATGCTGGACCAGTCCGAGCGGGCGCTGCGCAAGGCGTTCGCCGAGCGCGTGCCCGACGGCCGCTATTCGTTCCGCGATTACATCGACTCCGACAGCGTCTCGGAGAAGAGCTACGCGGTGGCGGTGACGGTCGAGAAGCGCGGCGAAACGGTGACGCTGGATTATTCCGCGTCCGACGATCAGGCGCAGGGCTCGGTCAATTTCATTATGGACGCCTCGGTCCCGAAGACCATGTGCGGGCTCTACTTCACGGGTCAGGAGGCGGGCGTGGCGCTCAACGGCGGCTTCCATCGCGCGCTCGGCGAGGTGAAGACGCGGCCCGGTTCGGTCGTGTCGCCGCGCGAACCGGCGCCGCTCGGCATGCGCTCGCACTGCCTCACGCGGGTCAATTCGTCGCTGTTCGGCGCCTTCGCGAAAGCGACCGGCGGCAACGTTCCGGCCGCGTCGTCGGTCTACGTTCTTTATTATCTGCGCAGCTGGAACAAGGAGCGCACCGAGCTCGATCTCTGCATCGAAGGTCTCGCGGTTGGCTTCGGCGCCCGCCCGCATGCCGACGGCATCGACGCCGTCTATTACGTCGCGCAAAAGAACTATCCGATCGAGTTTGCCGAAATGGAATTCGGCGTCCGCGTCGAAGGCTACGCGATGCATATCGATTCCGGCGGACCGGGCCTGCACCGCGGCGGCTGCGGCATCGTGCGCGACCTGCGCGTCGTCGGCGACGAGGCGGTGATCGGCCTGCGCATGGACAATATCCGCTGGCCGGCCTGGGGCGTGAAAGGCGGCATGGGTGGCGGCGCGGGGCGCATCCTGGTCAATCCGGGCACGCCCGCTGAACGCGAGCTGCGTCCGATGTCGGAAGGCAACAAGCTGAAGAAGGGTGACTTGGTGCGCATCATGACGACGGGCGGCGGCGGCTGGGGCTCGCCGCTGGAACGCGCGGCCGAGCAGGTCCGCGACGACGTGCTCGACGGCTTCATCTCCGCCGAGAGCGCCGCGCGCGACTACGGCGTCGTGCTCACCGCCGACCTGATCGATGTCGATGCGGCCGGGACCGACGCCCGCCGCAAGGAGCTCGCGCGCACGCCGCGCGGCCTGTTCCACCGCCACGCCTATTTCGATGACGAAGAATTGCCGCGGGCAGCCGAATGAGCGCTGACCTGCGGATCGGTGTCGATATCGGCGGCACCTTCACCGACGTTGTCGTGCGCCGGCCGGGCGCGCCCAGCCGGATCATGAAGATCCCGACCACGCGCGGCGACCCGAGCATCGCGGTGCTCGAAGCGCTCAAGCGCATGCAGGCCGAATGGGGGCTGGCGCCGCAGGACGTGCTGCGCTTCGTGCACGGCACCACGGTTGCGACCAATGCGGTGCTGGAGCGCAAGGGCGCCAAGGTCGGCGTCCTCACCACCGAGGGATTCCGCGACGTGCTGGAGATCGGGCGGCAGATGCGCCACCAGATGTATGAGCTCGCGCTCGACCCCGAGACGCCGACCTTTCTGGCGCCGGGACGGATGCGGCGCGAGGTGCCGGAACGGATCAGCGCGACCGGCGAGGTGCTCAAGCCGCTCGACGAAGCAGCCGTCGCGGACGCGGCCGATGCGCTTGTCGCGGCGGGTGCCAACGCGATCGCGGTCGTGTTCCTGTTCTCGTTCCTTGACGACAGGCACGAGAAGCGCGCGCGCGAGATCATCCTGGCGCGCCACCCCGACGTGTTCGTGTCGCTGTCGTCGGAGGTCGACCCGGCGTTCCGCGAATACGAACGCACCGTCGTCACCGCGTTCGACGCCTACGTGAAGCCGGTGGTGGACCGCTATCTCGCCAATCTCGACAACGGCCTGTCGCGCGCTTCGGTGCCCGCCCCGCTGCAGATCATGCAGTCGCGCGGCGGCATTTCCGGATCGCGGACGGCGCGCCTGCGCCCCGTGCGCCTGTTTCTCTCCGGTCCCGCGGCCGGCGTGATCGGCGCCAAGATGGCGGCGGAGGTTGCCGGCATGCGCGACCTGATCACGGTGGATGTCGGCGGCACGTCCTGCGACATTGCGCTGATCGAGGACGGCACGCCGGCGCTGCGCTCGGAAGGCTTGATCGACGGCTATCCGGTGCGCGTCGGCATGGTCGACGTCAATTCGATCGGTTCGGGCGGCGGCTCGATCGCGTGGCTCGATGTCGCGGGCGGCCTGCGCGTCGGTCCGCAGTCGGCCGGTTCGGAACCGGGCCCGGCGTGTTACGGGCGCGGCGGCACCGAGGCGACCGTCACCGACGCCTCGGTCGTGCTCGGCTATCTCGATCCGGACTATTTCGCGGGCGGCAAGCTCAAGCTGAAGCCGGAGCTCGCGCGCGATGCCGTGGCGCGCATCGCCGGCCGGCTCAACCTCACGGTCGAGCAGGCGGCGCTCGGCATCCACCGCATCCTCAACGCGCAGATGGCCGAAGGCATCCGGCTCGTATCGATCCGGCAAGGTCATGACCCGCGCCGGTTCACTTTGCTGCCGCTCGGTGGCGGCGGTGCGCTGCATGCCTGCCCCCTTGCCGAAGAGCTCGGTCTGACGCGCGTGCTCGTCCCGCGCCATCCGGGTGTGCTGTCGGCGGCCGGCCTTTTGGCTGCGCCGATCGAGCACGAGGCGTCGGCCGCCCTGCCGCGCCGCGAGGAGGAGTTCGACCTGGGCGAGGTCAAGCGCAGCCTGCACGCGCTCGACCAGCGATGCAGCGCGCTGATGAATGACGAGAAGGTCGAGCGCGGCGCAATCGCGGTGCGCTACTTCGCCGACGTCTGCTACGCCGGCCAGGGCTATCACCTCGAAGTGCCGTTCGATCCCGCCGCTGCCGACCCGTTCGGCCTGCTGACCGCGGCGTTCTATGCCGCGCACGATCGCACCTACGGCTACGCGCCGCGGGCGCCGATCCGGCTGGTCAACCTGCGCTCGGTGCACACCGCCGCCGGCCTCGAGAAGCTGCAGGAAGACGACTGGTCGCCGGCTGCGCGCGAGGCACTGATCCGCCGCACCCGCATCCTGCTGCCCGACCAGCCGGGACCCCTCGAGGCGGCGGTCTACGACCGCGCCGCGCTGAAGGCGGGCGATACCTTCGAAGGCCCGGCCATCGTCGAACAGGAAGACACCACGACGCTGGTCACACCGGGCTGGCGCGGACGCGTCGACCCGCATGGCAATCTCGTGCTCGAACGCACGTCCAACTGAAGGGAACGCGATGCCGCTTTCGGCCCAGACGCTCGATCCGGTGACCGTCGAGGTGGTGCGCAACAAGCTCGACGGCATTGCCAACGAGATGGAGCTCACGCTGCTGAAGAGCTCGTTCTCGCCGATCGTCAAGGAAGGCCTCGACGCGTCGGCGAGCCTGTTCACCCTGCAGGGCGAAACGCTGGCCCAGGCGATCGCGATCCCGATTCACCTCGCCACGCTGATTCCTTGCGTGGCGCGCTTCCTCGTCGAGTTTCCGATCGAGGAGATGCGCGACGGCGACATCTATTGCATGAACGACCCGTTTCTCGGCGGTACGCATCTACCTGATATTGCTGTGGTTATGCCGGTGTTCGCGCGCGGACGGCCGATCGCTCTCGCCGCCGCCATGACGCATCACCAGGACGTCGGCGGCATGACGCCCGGCTCGGTGCCGACCAACGCGACGGAGGTTTTCCAGGAGGGGATCCGGCTTCCGCCGTTGAAGCTGCGCGACCGCGACGTATTCAACGATACGCTGCTGAAGATCCTGCGGCGCAACGTGCGCATCCCG
>DATEKY010000902.1:0-14184 GCA_035277225.1 Xanthobacteraceae bacterium | reverse complement strand
GACGTGGATGGCCGGGACAAGCCCGGCCATGACGAACTTTGACGGTGACGCGAAATTCGCCAGCTACGCCCCGAGCGCGGCCTCGATCGCCTTCAGCGCATCCTCGGCCTTGGAGCCGTCCGGACCGCCGGCCTGCGCCATGTCGGGTCGCCCCCCGCCGCCCTTGCCGCCGAGCGCCTCGGCGCCCTTCTTCACCAGGTCGACCGCGTTGAAGCGCGCGGTCAGATCGTTGGTGACGCCGACGACGATCCCGGCCTTGCCCTCGTCGGTGACGCCGACCAGCGCGACGACGCCGGAGCCGAGTTGCTTCTTGCCCTCATCGGCGAGGCTCTTGAGGTCCTTGATGTCGATGCCGGAGACGGCGCGCGCCATCAGCTTGACGTCGCCGACCATCTGCACGCCGTTCGCCTCGCCGCCTGCTTTCGCGCCGCCGCCCATCGCGAGCTTCTTCTTCGCGTCGGTCAACTCGCGCTCGAGCTTGCGCCGCTCGTCGATCAAGGCCGCGAGGCGCGCCGGCATCTCGTCGAGCGGCGCCTTGATCTCGGCGGCGGCGTTCTTCGCGAGCGTGATCGCGTGGTTCGCGGCCTTGCGCGCCGCCGTGCCGGTGAGCGCTTCGAGCCGGCGCACGCCGGCCGCGACCCCGGCATCTGAGAGTCCGGAGATCAGCCCGATGTCGCCGGTACGCCGCACATGCGTGCCGCCGCACAGCTCGACCGACCAGCCGAGCGTGTTGCCGCTGCTATCGCCCATCGCGACCACGCGCACCTCGTCGCCGTATTTCTCGCCGAACAGCGCGCGCGCGCCGGAGGCGCGGGCATCGTCGAGCGCCATCAGCCGCGTGGTGACCGGCGAATTCTGCAGCACGTAGTCGTTCGCGATGTCCTCGACCTTTTCCAGCTCCTCGGCCGTGATGGGCTTGGGATGCGAGAAGTCGAAGCGCAGCCGGTCCGGCGCGACCAGCGAGCCCTTCTGCGCGACGTGATCGCCGAGCACCTGGCGCAGCGCCTCGTGCAGCAGATGCGTCGCCGAATGATTGGCGCGGATCTTCCCGCGCCGCGCATGATCGACCTCGAGCGCGAGCGCGCTGCCGACCTTCAGCGTCCCCTGCTCGACCGTGACGGCGTGAGCGAAGACGTCGCCCGCCCGCTTCTGCGTGTCGGTGACGGTCGCGCGGACACCGTCCGCCGTCATCGCCCCGGTATCGCCGACCTGACCGCCGGACTCGCCGTAGAACGGCGTCTGGTTGAGCACGACCTGCCCGCTCTCGCCGGCCTTCAGCTCCGCGATCTCCTTGCCGTCGCGCACCAGCGCCGTGACCACACCTTCCGCGCTCTCGGTGTCGTAGCCGAGGAACTCGCTCGCGCCGAGCTTCTCGCGCAGCGGGAACCAGATGGTCTCGGTCGCGGCCTCGCCCGAGCCGGCCCAGGAGGCGCGCGCCTTCGCCTTCTGCTGTTCCATGGCGGCATTGAACGCGTCGACATCGACGCCGATGCCGCGTGGGCGCAGCGCATCCTGCGTGAGATCGAGCGGGAAGCCGTAGGTATCGTAGAGCGTGAACGCAGTCTCGCCCTTGAGGCTGTCGCCACGCTTGAGCGCGCCCGTCTCCTCGTCGAGGATCGAGAGGCCGCGCTCCAGCGTCTTGCGGAAGCGGGTCTCCTCGAGCTTCAGCGTCTCGGTGATCAGCGCCTCGGCGCGGTGCAGTTCGCCGTAGGCCTGCCCCATCTCGCGCACCAGCGCCGGCACGAGCTTCCACATCAGCGGCTCTTTGGCGCCGAGCAATTCGGCATGACGCATCGCGCGGCGCATGATGCGGCGAAGCACGTAGCCGCGGCCTTCGTTCGAGGGAAGCACGCCGTCCGCGATCAGGAACGAAGACGCGCGCAAGTGATCCGCGATGACGCGGTGCGAGACCTTCTGCGGCCCGTCCGGATCAACGCCGGATGCATCGGCCACCGCGCGGATCAGCGCGCGCATCATGTCGGTCGCGTAATTGTCGTGGGTGCCCTGCAGCACGGCGGAGATGCGCTCGAGCCCCATGCCGGTGTCGATCGAGGGCTTCGGCAGGTCGACGCGCTTGCCGCCGGGCAACTGCTCGAACTGCATGAACACGAGATTCCAGATCTCGATGAAACGGTCGCCGTCGGCGTCGGGCGAGCCCGGCGGGCCGCCCGGGATGTGGTCGCCGTGGTCGTAGAAGATCTCCGAGCACGGGCCGCACGGACCGAGGTCGCCCATGGCCCAGAAATTGTCCGAGCCGGCGATGCGGGCGATCTTCGACTCCGGCAGGCCGGCGATCTTCTTCCACAGATCGAAGGCCTGATCGTCATCGATGTAGACGGTCGCCATCAGCTTCTCTTTGGGAAGCCCGAACTCCTTGGTGATCAGATTCCAGGCGAGCTCGATCGCGCGCTCCTTGAAGTAGTCGCCGAACGAGAAGTTGCCGAGCATCTCGAAGAAGGTGTGATGCCGCGCCGTGTAGCCGACATTGTCGAGGTCGTTGTGCTTGCCGCCGGCGCGCACGCATTTCTGCGAGGTCGCGGCGCGGCTGTAGGGGCGCTTTTCCAGGCCGGTGAAGACGTTCTTGAACTGTACCATCCCGGCATTGGTGAACATCAGGGTCGGGTCGTTGCGCGGGACAAGCGGCGAGGAGGCCACCGGTTCGTGGCCGTTCTTCGCAAAATAGTCGAGGAATCCCGACCGGATATCGTTGACGCCGCTCATAATGCTCCGCCGCCGCCCTGCCGACCTACGTGTCAGTCAATACTGACCTGTTTCCAAGGGCTTATTTAGCGGCGGGGGGTCGCGAAGTCTAGGAACACGTCCAATGACGGCGATCCCGGCCAAGCGAGGCAGCAAGCGCCACTCGAGCCGGGACCCAGATCTGCAATTCGCAAGTGGTCTCGGAATGACCGCCGAACTACCCTTCGGCGGCTTCGTCGTCCTCGTCTTCCTTCTCGCCGGCCAAAATCTTCTCGGCGATCAGGCCCGAATTCGCCCGCACCGCGGCTTCGATCTTGTTGGCCATGTCGGGATTGTTGCGCAGGAACGTCTTGGCGTTCTCGCGTCCCTGCCCGATACGCTGGCTGTCATAGGAGAACCAGGCGCCGGACTTCTCCACCACGCCGGCCTTGACGCCGAGATCGATGATCTCGCCGAGCTTGGACACGCCCTCGCCGTACATGATGTCGAACTCAACCTGCTTGAACGGCGGCGCGAGCTTGTTCTTGACCACCTTCACGCGGGTCTGGTTGCCGGTGACTTCGTCGCGGTCCTTGATCACGCCGATGCGGCGGATGTCGAGGCGCACGGAGGCATAGAATTTCAGCGCATTGCCGCCGGTGGTCGTCTCCGGCGAGCCGTACATCACGCCGATCTTCATGCGGATCTGGTTGATGAAGATCACCATGGTGTTGGACTTGTTGATCGAGGCGGTGAGCTTGCGCAGCGCCTGGCTCATCAGCCGCGCCTGCAGGCCGGGCTGCACCTCCCCCATCTCGCCTTCGAGCTCGGAGCGCGGCACCAGTGCGGCGACCGAATCGACCACCAGAACGTCGACCGCGCCGGAGCGCACCAGCGTGTCGGCGATTTCGAGCGCCTGCTCGCCATGGTCGGGCTGCGAGATCAGCAGATCATCGACCGCGACGCCGAGCTTGCGCGCATAAACCGGATCGAGCGCGTGTTCGGCGTCGATGAAGGCGCAGATGCCGCCCTTCTTCTGCGCTTCCGCGACGGTGTGCAGCGCGAGCGTGGTCTTGCCGGAGGATTCCGGCCCGTAGATTTCGATCACGCGGCCGCGCGGCAGCCCGCCGACGCCGAGTGCGATGTCGAGGCCGAGCGAGCCGGTGGAGACCGTCTCGATGTCCATCGTCTTGTCGTTCTTGCCGAGCTTCATGATCGAGCCCTTGCCGAAGGCGCGCTCGATCTGGGTGAGCGCGGCATCAAGGGCTTTCGACTTGTCCATGGACGAACCTTCGACGATACGCAGGGCAGGCTGGCTCATAATCGCGCTCCATATGGCCTGAGATTCGCCGCTGAACCACGGCGGAAATCGATTGAAATGGCACTGTACACTATTTGTTCTCTGTTCGCAATATGTTCTTGGTATGGGGGGTGGGGTGGTGTCCTACTTGGGGCAGCACCCGGGGATGGGGTACCAGCCCGGCGCCACCCTCCGCGGGATCGAAGGCGGAAAGGCGTAGGTCTTCTACGACGGTTACGGTCGGACGTGATGGTACGCGTCGCGCGCAATCTGCCGCGCGATATCGAGATAACGCCCCGACGAGAAAACCTGGTCGAGCACCAGCAGGATTCCGCACAAGAGGAGAAGCGTTGTTACCATCCTCATGCGGCACCAATGGCCTTACGGAACAAGGGTTCCAACCGCGTAGCGCGTCAGTATCCCAACCGCGCCGTAGCTGCCGTAACTCCCTTGAGGCTCGATCTTCGTTTTCTATTGCTTCTGTAGCAGCTACAGATTGCAGACTTGCCGGACCCATGCCTCGCATCCGACAAGACGAAATCGACTGGCCCGTAGCGACCACATTGATGGGCCTGATCGCCATTTTGGGTCTATGCGGAGTCGCGGTTCTTCTTTTCCTTTAGTGGGCCCGCCCCACTCCACCAATGTTTCGAGTTGCGGCAGTCTTGTTTACTCTCGGGGTCGGCTTCGACGCCCTCGTACTCGACGGCAGATATACGATCGCCGCCAGCAAGGCCTTGTATTCTGCTTTCCAATACTTCCGATCGACGCCCTAGGACACTCGACTTATCGAATTGGGACGGCCCGCTCTAGTGGCAGGCGTGCACGATCTCGTACCAGCGGCTGCACTCTGGATCGCGCTTGCCGGCATCGTCATCGGCGACCTGTTCTAGCGCGAGGACATTCGCAGCGCGCTGCGCGAGCCGTGGCGCGATGGCTATGGCGATGTCGGCATTCCCGAGGGTGGCGCTGGCAGCGACTGGGGGTGGCGGCAACTGCGGCAGCGCTTAAGCGGTGAAGCCACGCCCCTGATGCAGCGTCTTCCACCGCGATGGCGACGCACGTTCTGGCGCTGGCATGATCGGCTGATCGATTTCGCCGACACCACAAGCGGACGCTGGACGAGCTGGCAGTCGCGATGGTGGTCTCGCTCGGCCAATGCCGGTGGTCGAAGGCCACCGCGGCAACGACGCGTGGCTTCGCTGCCTGACCTCCGCCTTTTGAGCAAGCGAGCGTTTGGTTCCATGCCCATCGAAAAAGATAAGCGCGAGATCGAGCGGCCTTGCTTCACATTTGTTAGCGACCGCGACCTCTCACGCGGCTTCAAATGACTCCCATCGCCGGCTCGGCCCTACCCGAGGCGCCCGGTGGCTGAGAGACCGGTTGTGCTCCCGCCCCGAAGGCAACAGGAGCACCAGTATGGTCACTCCTCAAGAGATGCGCGAGTTTGCGCTTGAATGCCTGCGCTGGTCGGAGGAAACCGACAACGCGAGCCAGCGCGACATCATGATCCAGCTTGCCAAGTCCTGGATGAATGCGGCCAGCCACATTGAGCGCCATGTCGCGGCCGGCGGCGAAACTTTCGCGGACCTTCGGCAAAAGCTCGACTAGCAGGCGCAATCCCGTTTCGCGCCCGCCAAGGAACCGCAAGGTCTATTGGACGTTGGGCTCGCACTTTAGACCCATCCCAGAGAGGAACGTCCAATGAAGACAATTGTCATCACCGCCGCCCTCGTCGCGCTCGCCGGGCCGGCCTTCGCGCAGAGCAGCTTCTACATCGTGCAGGACAGCGCGACGAAGAAGTGCACCATCACGAGCGAACGTCCGACCACGACCACGACGACCGTCGTGAGCCCCTCGGGCGTGACCTATACGACCCGCGCCGAAGCCGAAGCGGGCCTGAAGACCGTGAAGGTCTGCACCAACTAACCGGAACAGAGCATCCAACTCGGGCGCGTTCGGTCCACCCCGCCCCCACTCAACAGGGCCGAACCTGAACCCAAAGCCGCCGTGCCCCGGCGGCTCTTTTTTTGCGCAGCCTGGTATTTTGTTTCCGCGCGCATCCGCTCCATACTGGGAACGGGTGTTGCCTGGCGGGTGGCGTATCGTGAAGATGGTCGGGGAATATCTGGAGCACGCGCTCCAGTTCGAACGAATGGCGAGCGAGGCGACCGATCCGGCCTTGAAAGAGTCTCTGGCCAAGCAGGCCGCCGCGTACCGCAAACTGGCGAAAGAACGCGCGGAGCGCTTGAACCTCCCGCCGATCCCGATGCCGCAGAACAAGCCCTGATCGGCAGCCTCGCGACGCGATGGAGCCGCCTGCGGGCGGTGACGGCACGCTCATCCAGTTTCGCAGTCATTTATCCGAACCGCAGAATTCCATTGTGCTAACATCGCTTCGGGCTTGCTGAGTCGCCGTGCGTGGGGCCCGCATGGAGACCAAAAATGCTGGGGGCATTCGCACTCGGGGTCGTCTGGACCTTATGCGTCCTGCTGATCGGCGCGATGCTGCTGTTCGGTCCGCAAATTCTCGAAATGATCGACGGCGACGCGAACTAGCGTCCAACCCGTGTCAGGTTTTCGCCGCTGCGTCGTGCTTCGGCCGCAGCGCGATCATCACGAGCGGCTCCGCCGCTTCGCCGAGCGCATGCAGCGCGTCCTCACTGCGCAATGCGTTCCAGTATCGCCTCACACGCCTGCGCCAGCGGTCATCGCGATTGTAGACTCCGCCCGCATACCAGACCTGGGAAAAATAGGTCTCGGCGATCTTCTGCACTTTCCAGGCCGGCCGGTAGCAAAGCCCGGTGTCGCAGTAGAAGCGGTTTTGCTCCGCAACCTTGTCCGCCGTCATGCCGCGCTGTCCGGTATTGCGCACGCCGAGCCGCGCCCACAGGCGCAACCAGGCATCGGACTGGATCCGCCCGCCGAACGGCACGTAGAAATGCGGCTCGATCAGCTGGTTGCGGCTGGGAAAGACATGAAGCGAGACGCCACCCGGTTTGAGCAGGCGGGCGCATTCCGCCATCATGCCGTCGAGCGCGTAGCAGTGCTCGACCACCGCGAGCGAATAGATCAGGTCGAAGCATGCGTTCTCGTACGGCGCGTGCACCGCGGCGTCGGCGATCTGGGTGTCCGATGGGTTGACGCGCGGCGTTTCCAGATACGAGAAATAGCGCCGGTCGGCCGGATCGCGCAGCGCGACCGTGTCGATCAGGTCGAAACCGCAGGCGTCGTAGCCGTGGTCGCGCCACTCATAGACGGAGCCGCCCGCGCCGCAGCCGAAGTCGAGGATGCGCGCGCCGGGATCGATCGTCCATCCGAGATTGGACAGTCCCCGCAGCAGGCTGTCGACCTGGCTGAAGCCATGCGCGTGAAGCTTCCGGATCATGTGCGACGCTTGCACGCGGGCGTCCCCGGCGCAAACTCTGCGCGGCGAAATTCTTGGGCGTGCGGCCGCCGCGTGGCTAGGCCACGACCGTTCGCGCGCGGTACAGCGCATGAAACAGCTGGTGGTGCGCGGCCGCAAAATTGTCCCAGGTGACGTCCTCGACGCTCGCCCGCAGCGCGCGTTTTTCTCCGACCGCCGCGTCGAGCACGCGGCGCAGATCGGCGGCGTCGCCGGTGCGGAACTCGATGTGGGGGAAATCCGTGACCCAGCCGACCGGCGGCGCGATCACCCGGGTGCCGCAGGCGAGCGCCTCGATCACGCACATCGGCCCGCCCTCGTAGAGCGAGGGCACCAGGATGTAGTCCATCTCGCGGTAGAAGGCGGGCATCTCGGCCTCGGTGAGCGCGCGGCTTGGGAGCGGCCAGCCGCTGCCGGTGAAATGCCATTCGATGCCGGGCGTATCGAGCACCGCGGCGACCAGCGCCTCGCCCTTGCGGCCGCACGCATAGGTGCGCCCGACCACGCCGACCTTCAGGCGCGGCGTGAAGCGCTCGAGATCGACGCCGGGGCGGATGACGTGCACGTCGCGCATGCCGAGCGCGCGCAGCTCGGCGGCATAGCGCTCCGCCATGCAGACCGCGACGTCGACATCGCGCGCGACCTGGAAGTAGCGCGCCTTCATGTCCGGCATCAGCTCGTCGACATGGGTGAACGAGGCGAGCTCGATCGGCGACACGCGCCCGAGATGTTCGGTGTAGTTGAGATAATACTGGATCGCCGCGTGAGGGTCGGTGCGGTTCGACGTCGTCACGTAGGGCAGACGCTGCGCCAGCGCCTGGGTCATCCGCTCGAGGATCCAGCCCGGATCGCTCGACTTGATGTGCACGCTCAACTGCGGCAGCTCGGACAGGAAACGCGTCATCACTCACCAGATTGGCCGGCCAGCTTGCGTGAGGCCGCTTTCGGCCGTCAAGACCGGGCCAGCAAGCCGCAGGATTGCGGCGGAAATCCTCACGCTTTCGCGAGGTCGACGGCATTCCCCCTCGCTTCGACTTGATTTCCGCGTGTCCCGCCATGGGCGTACCACTCAGCCGTTGATGCCCGGTGGACAGGTCCGCCGCCCGATGGAAATGCATCAGGTCCGCTACTTCCTCGCGCTGTGCGAGGAGTTGAACTTCACGCGCGCGGCGGAACGGTCGAACGTTGCGCAGCCGTCGCTGACGCGCGCCATCAAGCAATTGGAAGAAGAGCTCGGCGGCGCGCTGTTTCACCGCGAACGGGCCAATACCCATCTCACCGAATTGGGCCGCACGCTGAGGCCCTATCTGGAGCAGGTCTTCCGCCGCGCCGAGGACGCAAAGCGCGAAGCGCTGGAATTCGTGCGGCTGCAGAAGACGCCGTTGCGGCTCGGGCTGATGTGCACGATCGCGCCGACCTACCTGCTCGATCTCGTCGCCGCGGTGCGCACGCGCCATCCCGGCATCGAGCTGCAGATCGTCGACGCCGCCGCGGCGCAGTTGCAGGAACGCCTGGTCGCAGGAGGGATCGACGTTGCGATCTATGCGCTGCCGGAACTCGCCACGGACCAGCGGCTGCATCATCTCGCGCTCTACCGCGAGCAGTTCAAGATCGTGCTCGAGCCGAAGCATCGCCTCGCCGCGCAGGGCACGGTGCGGGTGAAGGACCTCGACGGCGAGCGCTATCTGTCCCGCGTCAACTGCGAGTACGGCCCGGCCGCCGATGCGGTCTTCGATGCGCAGCAGGTCGGCGGGCCGACGGTCTACCAGAGCGAGCGCGACGACTGGATCCTGGCGATGGCGGCGGCTGGGCTCGGCTACGCCTTCATGCCGGCGCTGTGCGTCGATCATCCGGGCGTGGTCGCGCTGCCGCTGGTCGAGCCGGAAATCTGGCGCGAGATCGCGCTGGTCACGGTGCGCGGGCGGCCGCATTCGCCCGGCGTCGGCGCGCTGGTGCAGGAGGCGATGCGTCTGCCGTGGGTCGGACGGCCGGCGCTGGCGGTGGAGCAGGCCCGCTCCGCCTGATCGATACATCCTCGCTATCGACACGATGCGAACTCGGCATTTCCGCGCGGCATGGTGCCGTTGTTCCCTGTGCCTTGACCCGTCCCGCCCGGGACGGGAAACGCACAGAGGAGAATCCAATGTCTCTCGTCAAATCCGCGCTCGTTGCCGGTGGCATGTCGCTCGCCCTGATCACCGGCGCTTTCGCCCAGGGCAACGACCCGTGGGACATCAAGGAGCGCACCGCCTACGTCGTCATGATGGACGGCACGATGAAGACCGTGCGCCTCGGCGACAAAGGCATGACCATGCTGATGAAGAGCGCGAAGAAAGTGCCGCGCGGCACGGCTTTCGTGATGAGCGGCGGCCAGCTCTACATGGTCAACGCCGCGAAGATGTTCGATCGCGCCGGCAATGCGATGTTCGGGATGTTCTGATCGTCGGCTTGCCCCTCACCCCACCCTCTCCCCGCAAGAGCGGGGAGAGGGAGCGAGAGAGCGGTGCGAAGAAAAGCAACCAGCAGCCGTCACACCGGCGCGAGCTTCATCTGCTCCAGTGCGGCACGCCCGAGCTGGCCGTACGGATTGGCCAGCGTCTCGATGATCTCGAAGTGGTTGTAACCCTCGGCGAGCAGCAGCGAGACCGGCTTGCCCGCCGCCTTGGCGGCGGCCGCGAAGTCACGGCTCTGGCGCTGGAATTCGGGCGTCTCCAGCGAGCCGTAGGCGACGATCACCGGACAATTGATCTTGTCGAGCTGGCGCTGCGCCGACATCGCGTGCAGCGTCTCGTCGGTCATCTTGAGATAGTTCGACCGCGCCGACAGCATCACAGGCTTCATGTCGAACATGCCGGAGCAGCACAGGCCACCCTTCAGCACGTCCTTCGGCATTCCGTAATGCTTCTCCCAATCCGTCACCAGCACGACGCCCGCGAGATGTCCGCCCGACGAATGGCCGGAGAGATAGAGCCGGTTCGGATCGCCGCCGAAGCTCGCGGCGTTTTTGTGGATCCAAGCGACAGCGCGGCGCACCTGATCCGCCATCGGCGCGAGGTCCCCCTTCACGTCGAGCACGCTGGTGAAATCCAGCGAGATGTAATGCGCGCCGGCATGCAGGAACGTCTCGGCCGGAAACAGATAATCCTTGGCGGCGCCGGTGCGCCACGTGCCGCCGTGAATGAAGATGTGCACCGGCGCGTTCGGCTGCTTGGCGGTGTAGAGGTCGAGCGCCTCGACCGGCGTCGGCCCGTAGGCGAGCCGCTTCGGTGCGCCGAGCCGCTCCCGCACCTGGGCGCTGTTGGTCGCGTAGCGGCCCACCACCTGGCGCAGGTTCGCGGCGTATTTCGACTGGTCGTAGGCGTCGTCCAGCTCCTGCTGATCCATGTCGAGCCAGACGCGCGGGCCCTTTTGCCGTGCCGGCGCTGAAGCGCCGGGAGCCTGCGCCAATGCGGTTCCGCCTGTCGCCGCGACCAAGGAAGCCGCCGCCAGCACCGTGCGCCGATTGAAGTCGCCCATGTGATCCTCCCGCCAACCGCCGCGACGTTATCACATCCCGGGCGGGCGGTTGAACCGCCTGCGGCGGCGGGGAAACGTTGGCGTGCAACCAATTCAGCCAAGTGGCGTTTTTCGGTCGGGCCGGGCTGGATTGGATGTGGCGGACTGCGCCCGCACGGGGCTTACATGACCCTCCCGCAAGCGCTTTCCTTCGGCATCATCGCCGCCACCATGGCGCTGTTCGCCTGGGGGCGGCTGCGCTACGACCTCGTGGCGCTGCTCGCCCTGCTCGCCGCGATCGCGACCGGCATCGTGCCGTTCGACAAGGCGTTCAGCGGCTTCTCCGACGACATCGTGATCATCGTCGCCTGCGCGCTGCTGGTCAGCGCCGCGGTCGCGCGCTCCGGCGTGGTCGAGGATGCGCTTGCGCGCATCGGCCCCTATCTCACCACGCGCACCATCCAGGTCGCCGTGCTGGTCGGCACCGTCACGGCGCTCTCCGCGTTTGTGAAGAACATCGGCGCGCTCGCGATGCTGATGCCGGTCAGCATTCATCTCGCGCGCAAGACCAGCATCTCGCCCTCGATCTTCCTGATGCCGATGGCGTTCGGGGCGCTGCTCGGCGGCATCGTCACGCTGGTCGGCACCTCGCCGAACGTGATCGTGGCGCGGCTGCGTACCGAGCTGGTCGGCGAGCCGTTCAGGATGTTCGACTATACGCCGGTCGGTCTCGGGCTTGCGGTCGCCGGCGTAATTTTCCTGACCTTTGCGTGGCGGCTGATCCCGCGCGGCCGCAAGGGCGCCGCCACGATGGACGCCGCCTTCAACCTGGAAGGCTACACCACCGAGGCGAGCGTGCCGGAAAAGTCAGCCGCGGCCGGCATGAAGATCGGAGATCTCGAAGCGCTCGCCGAGGAGGTCGAGGTCTTCATGATCGTGCGCGGCCGCACGCGCCGCATGGCGCCTTCCGACAGCACGGTCGTCCGAGCCGGCGACATTCTGCTGATCGAGGGCGAGCCGTCGGCGCTCGACCGCCTGATCGACAAGGCCGGACTGAAGCTCGCGCGCGAGGGTGGCGAACGGACCGCCGATACGCCAAGCGACGAGATCGGGGTGATGGAAGCGGTGGTGAGCGAGGATTCGCCCCTCGTCGGCCGCACGCCGATGCAGCAAAAGCTCGACCAGCGCTACGGCGTGCATCTCCTTGCGGTCAGCCGCGCCGGCCAGCGCATCACGCAGCGCATGCGCTCGGTCAGGCTCCGGAGCGGCGACGTGATCGTGCTGCGCGGCAACCTGCCGACCTTGCCCGAGACGCTCGGCGCGCTGCGCTGCCTGCCGCTCGCCGCTCGCGACCTGCGGCTCGGCCGGCGCGGTCGCAGCATTGTGCCGATGTCGATTTTGGTGCTGGCGATGGCCTTCGTCGCCGCCAACGTCGTGCCGGTGCAGATCGCGTTCTTCGGCGCCGCCGTCGCGATGCTGCTGATCCGCGCGCTCACCTTGCGCGAGGCCTACGAGGCGATCGACTGGCCGATTCTGGTGATGCTCGGCGCGCTGATCCCGGTCTCGGATTCGCTGCGCGCGACCGGGGCGACCGATCTGATCGCGGGCGTGCTCTCGGCCGCGGCGCAGAACCTGCCCGGCATCGGCGCGCTAGCGCTGATCATGCTGGCCGCGATGGCGGTCACCCCCTTCCTCAACAATGCCGCGACCGTGCTGGTGATGGCGCCGATCGCGGCGAGCTTCGCGAAATCGCTCGGCTACAGCGCCGACCCGTTCCTGATGGCGATCGCGATCGGGGCGGCGTGCGATTTCCTCACCCCGGTCGGTCACCAGTGCAACACGCTGGTGATGGGCCCGGGCGGCTATCGCTTCGGCGACTACTGGCGGCTCGGCCTGCCGCTCTCGATCATGGTCGTGCTTGCGGGGGTGCCGCTGATCGCGTTGTTCTGGCCGCTGAAGTAGAGGTCACTTCTTGCAGGCCTGCTGGCTCTGTCTGTTGACCTCGGCAATGCTCGCGCCGACCTGGGCGTCGTTCTTCGCCTTGTCGGCGCTGGTATCGCAGCGCGCGAATACGGCGCGCACCTGCTTCAGCGACGCGACGTGCCGGCGGTAGGCCGCGCATTGCGCCGCGGCCGTGCCTTTCGCGGCGTTCTCCATCCCCTCGCGCGTGCGCTTCAGATTTTGCGAGGTCGCCACCAGGTCCTCGCGGCACGCCGCCGCCGCGGCGTCGATTGACGCCCCGATCATCCCGGCCAGCAGCAGCGCGCGAATGGCAGTGTTCATCTCGTCAATCTCCAGGCTGGCGCGTGTCTAGGCCAATCCGCGCGCCGGCGCTACTGGCCAGGACCGCGTAACGATGCAAACCTAGCCACATGCGCCCGCTGCTGATTGCCGCAATGATCGTCTGCGCCACATCCGCCTTCGCACAAGGCGATCCGGAGTCGGCTTGGCGTGCGGGCGCGCTCGCACTGGTGCCGCAGGGATACGTGGCGGGCGAGGCCTATCGCACCGACGGCGAGCGCGGCTATCTCGCGGTCTATCCGAGCGGGGCCGACGATCCGAAGACGCCGGTGAGCGTGTTCGCACCGCGGCAAGTTCTCGTGGTGACGCTGGCCGATGGCAAGCCCGTGTCCGGCGCGCTGCAGCCGCGCGACGACATCGCGCGCGGCAATCGCGACGCGACGCAGACCGATCCCAATGGGACCGAGGAAGAGTTCGACACGCTGCACAAGACGCTTGCGGCGAAGCACGCGACGCTGCCGCCCGGCACCGAGCCCTGCTCGCTCGGCGCGTGGTCGGCGGACCGCGACCCAAAGGGCCTCAACGTGCGCGCCGAACCGTCCGCGACGTCGCGCGTGCTCGGCACCTTGCCCCCGCCCTACCGACTCAGGATGGGCGGACGCGAGAACACGCCGCAGGGCGGCTGGCTCACGGAGTTTCGCATCATCGGCTTCAAGAGCGGCTGGTTCCTGATCGAAGGCGCGAAGCCGCCGGGCAAGGACTACGAGGACGAGACGCAGTACCCGAAGAGCGCGCCGAAGCCCTATGCGGGGCGCGGCTGGGTCGCGGCCAATAAAGTGGGCGCCAACTACGCCAACGGTGGCACGCGCATGGGCGGCCTGTTCCAGGCACCGCACGTCGACGCCAAATGGACCCCGGCACTGCGCAAGCTCGGCGGCACGCTCGACACCGATGGCGGGCCGAAGCGTCTGCTCGCCTGCTCGGGGTACTGGGGCCTGGTCGAAAGCGAGGATGGCGTGCGCGGCTGGTGGCGCGCGTTGTGCTCCAACCAGGTGACCAACTG
>DATEKY010000901.1:0-2923 GCA_035277225.1 Xanthobacteraceae bacterium | reverse complement strand
CGCCAGCTTTGCCGGCCCGATCGTGATGATCGGCTTCGGCTCGATCGGCCGCGGCGTGCTGCCGCTGCTCGAGCGCCATATCGGCTTCGACCGCTCGAAGTTCGTCGTGATCGCACCGGACGACACCGATCGCGCGCTGCTTGACGAGCGCAAGCTCAGGTTCGAGAAGCTGGCGATCACCAAAGAGAACTACCGCGACGTCCTGACCCCGCTGCTCACCGGCGGGCCGGGCCGCGGCATGATCGTCAACCTGTCGGTCGACACCTCCTCGGCGGACCTGATGGACCTCTGCAAGGACATCGACGCGCACTACATCGACACGGTGTGCGAGCCGTGGCCGGGCCTCTACACCGACCGCTCGCTCTCGATCTCGCAGCGCTCGAACTATGCGCTGCGCGAGGGCGTGCTCGACGTGCGCCGCCGCCGTCCGGGCGGGCCAACCGCAGTCAGCTGCTGCGGCGCCAATCCCGGCATGGTGTCGTGGATGGTGAAGCAGGCGCTGATGAACCTCGCCGCCGACCTCAAGCTCGACGTGACCGAGCCGACCTCCCGCGAGGGGTGGGCGGCGCTGGCGCAGCGCATCGGCGTGAAGGGCATTCATATCGCCGAGCGCGACACCCAGCGGGCGAGGACGCCGAAGCCGCGGGGCAAGTTCGTCAACACCTGGTCGGTTGAGGGCTTCATCGCCGAAGGCCTGCAGCCCTCGGAGCTGGGCTGGGGCACGCACGAGAAGGCGCTGCCGGCCTCCGGCGCGCGCCACGACTTCGGCTGCGACGCGGCGATCTACCTGAAGCGCCCGGGCGCCGGAACGCGCGTGCGCTCCTGGACCCCGACCGCGCAGGCCCAGCACGCCTGGATGATCACGCACAACGAGTCGATCTCGATCGCGGACTACTTCACCGCGCGCGATGCGGCCGGCAACGTCACCTACCGGCCGACCTGCCACTACGCCTACCACCCGTGCGACGACGCGGTGCTGTCGCTGCACGAGATGGCGGGCAAGGCCTGGAGGCCGCAGGAGACCTGGCACATCCTGACCGAGGACGACATCGTCGACGGCATCGACGAGCTCGGCGTGCTGCTCTACGGCCACGCCAGCAACGCCTACTGGTACGGCTCGCAGCTCTCGATCGAGGAGACGCGGCGCCTTGCGCCCTACCAGAACGCGACCGGCCTGCAGGTCACCTCGGCGGTGCTCGCCGGCATCGTGTGGATGCTGGAGAACCCGGACCGCGGCCTGGTCGAGGCCGACGAGCTGGACTTCCGCCGCTGCCTCGAGATCCAGCGGCCGTACCTGGGCCCGGTGACCGGTCACTACACCGACTGGACGCCGCTTGAAGGCCGCGGCGAGCTGTTTCCGGAAGACGTCGACGCCGACGATCCGTGGCAGTTCAAAAACGTGCTCGTCGCCTGACGGCCACGTGGCGACATCGTGACGACGTGATGGCGAGCGCGGCCTCCGCGCTCGCCGCTCGCGCTTGTGCACGAGTGTCATAATTTCTTGCACCTCGCGGGTGAATCGCTTATTTACCGCGTGCCCAATTTCGCACGTGCCTGTGGCTGCGTGTCGATCGGTGGGGTCCGGGCAAGAGACCGGACAGCCGCCTACGGAAGAGAAATCTTCCTTGCTAGGTGTTCTCACGGACCAGCGGTCCCAGGAGAACGCCGAGGCGATCGGCAACCGGAGGCGAAACCGGCGCACCCCGCGCTCAACGGGGGACGCGGCTTAAAGCAACGACGGAGCGGGCTTTTTTGGATCCCGGCGCGAATGCCGGTCGACTGAAAAGGCTTGTCCTTCTTTGCCAACAGTGCGGAACGGGTCACTCCCTCATCCGGACTAAGGCAACCATCGTCGTGGTGTTTTGCGCTTTCGCGTTTTCGCGGCGGCGCGGGACAGCACAGGAGGTTCACCTTAAGCCGCGGCCCGCAAGGGCTGCGCATGCCGGTTAGGGACGGATCGATGACTGCACGCATCCGCGAATTCCTGAAGAAGCGCGCCGACGAAGGACCCTGCCTCGTGCTCGACAACGAGGTGGTGCGCGAGAACTATCTCGCCTTCGCCAAGGCGCTGCCCGACACGCGCGTGTTCTATGCCGTGAAGGCGAACCCGGCGCCGGAAGTCCTCAAGCTGCTGACCGAGCTCGGCTCGTGCTTCGACGTCGCCTCGGTGGCGGAGACCGAAATGGTGCTCGCCGCCGGCTGCACGCCGGACCGCATCTCCTACGGCAACACGATCAAGAAAGAGAGCGAGATCGCGACCGCGCACAAGCTCGGCGTGACGCTGTTCGCGATCGACTGCGAAGCCGAAGTCGAGAAGGTCGCGCGCGCCGCGCCCGGCAGCCGCGTCATCTGCCGCATCCATTGCGACGGCTCCGGTTCGGAATGGCCGCTCTCGCGCAAGTTCGGCTGCGAGCCGGACTACGCGCCCGACATCCTCGAGCTCGCGCACAAGCGCGGCCTTGCGCCTTACGGCATCTCGTTCCATGTCGGATCGCAGCAGCACAACATCGAAGCATGGGACCGCGCGCTTGCCTCGACGGCGGCGATCTTCCGCGGCTGTGCCGAGCGCGGCATCTCGCTCAGCATGGTCAATCTCGGCGGGGGCTTCCCGGCGAAGTACCTGCGCAAGACGCCGAAGCTCGAGAGCTACGGCAAGGCGATCTTCCGCGCGCTGCGCCGCCACTTCGGCAACGCCATCCCCGAGACGATCATCGAGCCGGGCCGCGGCCTCGTCGGCAATGCCGGCGTGATCGAGGCCGAAGTCGTGCTGATCGCGAAGCGCTCGCCCGAAGACGAAGTGCGCTGGGTCTATCTCGACATCGGCAAGTTCCACGGCCTCGCCGAGACGATCGACGAGTCGATCCGCTACCCGATCCGCACGCCGCGCGACCGCGACGAGATGGCGCCCTGTATCGTCGCGGGC